>CAMLEF010000026.1 GCA_946478675.1 uncultured Flavobacteriales bacterium
ACCGTCGATATTGGTGTAGGTATGGTGGATCATGTTGTGCTTCATGTTCCACATAAACTGGCTGGCTCCGAGCATGCTGCTGGACCAGGAAGCGATCTTATTGATCGTTTTGCTTTCGCTGATCAATGCGCAGGGCGTGAAGGCGGGTGCGCTGGTGCAACGCATTTTCACTTCGGCAAAATTGCTGGCGCTGTTCGGGTTGATCGTTGCGGGATTGATCATCGGCGCGAAAACCGGTGTGCTCTCGCACAATTTTGAAAATGCCTGGACGCCGGTGCAGACAAAACAAGTGAGTGAAGGTCATTGGACGACGATCCCGCTTTCCGGCTGGATGCTGTTCGCCGTGTTCGGCATGACGCTGATCAATTCGCTGTTCTCGAGCGATGCGTGGAACAACGTCACCTTCATCGCCGCAGAGATCCGCGAGCCGCAGAAGAACATCCCGCGCAGCCTCATTCTCGGCACGACGATCGTTACAATCCTTTACATTCTTGCGAACGTCGCGTACCTCGCGCTGCTGCCGCTCAAAGGCGATCCTGCAGGAACAGATGTTGCATCACGCGGCATGCAGTTCGCAGAAATGGGACGCGTAGGCACCGCAGCGGCGACAGTGATCTTCGGAAATGTTGCGACGGTGATGATGGCGGTGCTGATCATGGTGTCGACGTTCGGCTGCAACAACGGCCTCGTGCTGATGGGCGCGCGATTGTTTTACGCGATGTCGAAAGACGGATTGTTTTTCAAAAAAGCCGGCGAGCTGAACCGCTACAACGTTCCTGCCTTTGCGATCTGGATCCAGTGCATCTGGGCGGGGCTGCTTTGTTTTTCGGGAACGTACAAGGACCTGATCACGTATGCGACGTTCGCTTCGATGATCTTTTACATCGTGACCATTGCCGGCATTTTCATCCTGCGCAAACGCGAGCCCGATGCCGCACGTCCGTACAAAGCGTTAGGTTATCCGTTGCTGCCGGCGTTCTACATTCTTGCAGCGATCGCGATTTGCGTGGTGTTGGTTGTGATGGATCAGCGGAACAGTATTGGTGCGCTGGTGGTGATTGCGGTGGGTGTGCCGGTGTATTATGTTTCGAAGATGGTTGGGAAAAAAACTATCGGTTGAACAAGGAGTATGTTTAAGCTGTTCGCTTACGTGTATTTTTTCGTGTGCGCAATTTTCGGATTGCGAGCGGGACTGGCGTCGTTAAAATATGGCCCACCTTCGGAAAGCCCTGTTGTTCGAAGAATGATCCGTCAATATCAATGGATGTTTGTAATCGTTCCCATTGTGGAGCTCTTGATCTGGTTCATTTTTTTGCGGGAATATTAGTCCCGGAGGGACGGCACCCTTAGAAAAAACCGTTGTTGAGGAGTTGAGCCCCGGAGGGGCGGCACTGGTTGTATGAACGCGTGCCGCCCCTCCGGGGCGGCTCCGTTTTCGTTTGTGTTTTTTCTAATGGTGTCGTCCCTCCGGGACTGGTTTTAATCAACCGTTGAGAGTTTGTCGGATACAGGTTTGACGACAGTTGAATTTTTATCCATTTACAAACGTTTGCTCCCGGTTAGACCATTCGAAAATTTCATCTTTGAAGCTTTCGAAAAACGATGAAATTCCGGCTGAGAGATCACCTGTCTTTTACTGACCGCGAGCGCAACGGGACGATCGTGCTGCTGGTGCTGGTGGCATTGATGTCGGTCTTCTTTTTTCTCGAGGAAAAATTCATTCATCTTCCAAAAAGAGATTTCGCTGCCTTCGATCAGTTTCTTGCTTCATTGGAGAAAAAAGAAAAGCACGATTCCTTAGCGGAGAATAATCAGAAAGAGCAGAACGGCATTCCTCCCGTCGCGGAAGAAGCGGGCGAGCATTCCGTCTTTCACCAGAAAACGCTTTTCGATTTTAACCCGAACGGTTTGCCGGAAGACGATTGGGTGCGTCTTGGGTTGAGTCCTTCGCAGGCGCATGCGATCAAAAATTACGAAGCGAAAGGCGGCAAATTCGTCACGAAAGAAGACGTGAAAAAAATGTTCGTCATCTCGGCGGAACGTTACGCGGAGCTCGAACCGTTCATCGTATTGCCGGAGAAAAAAGATTTGCCTGCAACGCAAAACACGGAAACGCATTACGCGAAAAAGGAAACGCGCATCGTCGAGCTGAACACGGCTGATTCGTCCGATCTCGTTTCGGTCAATGGCATCGGGCCCTTTTTTGCGAAACGCATCCTTTCGTATCGCGAGCGGCTCGGCGGTTTTCATTCGACGGCGCAACTGAAGGAAGTCTTCGGCATGGATGACGAACACTTCGCACAGGTCAGCGGTTTCGTGAAAGCGGATTCGAGCTACATCCGTCGCATCAACGTGAACACGGCGACGGTTGCCGATCTGAAGAAGCATCCGTACATCGCGCCGGGCGTGGCACAAGCCCTCGTGAATTACCGCAAGCAGCACGGCCCGTTCCGCACGGTGGCCGACATCCGCGGCTGCGCGCTCATCACCGAAGAACTCTACCGCAAGCTGGCGCCGTATCTCATTTGCTGACGTGTTTTTTCAGCGGAATATTCCCGTAAAATTGTGTCTCTGAAAATTCCCTCATGGACGCTATTCGCAACGCCATCCGCAACGTTCCCGATTTTCCGAAGCCGGGCATCCTGTTTAAAGACATCACGCCGCTGCTGCAGGATACTGCGCTCGGCAAACAGATCGTCGCCGAATTCATCACACGACTGAAAGGAACGCCGGTTGACGCGATCCTCGGCGTGGAAAGCCGCGGATTTTTATTCGGCTACCTGCTCGCCGTGGAAATGGGTGTGCCGTTTATTCCCGTGCGCAAATCGGGAAAGCTGCCGTGGAAAACGATCGGCGTGGAATATGCGCTCGAATACGGCACGGCGAAAATCGAAATGCACGAAGACGCGCTGAAACCCGGCATGAACGTGATCATCCACGACGACCTGCTGGCGACGGGCGGAACGGCAGCCGCAGCGGCGAAACTGGCCACGATGCAGCAGGCGAAGATTTCGGCGTTCACGTTTGTGGTGGAGCTGGGGTTTTTGAATGGAAGGAAGGGGCTGGAGGGGTATTGTGGGAATATTATCAGCCTGGTGAGTTATTGAGTGGGAGTGGTGGCTTTGAGGAGACGTTGAGTTGGTTGAATGAGTTGGTTAGGTTGGTTGGGTTGGATGAGTTGGTTGGGAAGAATGCAGGTTGACGAGCGGTTAAAATTTCTCCGTCTTTAGAGTCGAAAAAGCAAGACCCGAAAGGTTTTAAAAACCTTTCGCGTTTTGCGTATGTGCGCGCGTAAGTGTTGCCCCGGAAATTCGATGCATGCGAAAATTCGGTGTAATTGAAAGTTTAAGACCCGAAAGGTTTTAAAACCTTTCTCGTTTTGCGTAGGTCCGCTAGTAAGTGCTGCTTCGGAAATTCAGTGTGAGGGAAAATTCATTGTAATTGAAAATTTAAGACCCGAAAGGTTTTAAAAACCTTTCGCGTTTTGCGCATGCGCGCGCGTAGCATTGCTCCCCGAATCCGAAATACTCCTGGATTTTTAAGACCCCAAAGGTTTTTAAAACCTTTGGGGTCTTAATACGCGTAACCGCATTTAGCCCGAACATTACTCCTGCCAGCCTTCGGAATTTCCGGCAATCACCGCCAGCCATTCCCTCAAAACCTTCCCACCCGCACAAATCCCAGCCAACCCCACAAACTCATCCAACCTAACCCCCTTTTAAGCCCCGGACCTTTCCCCGCCCGCAAAAAACCTTAGTTTTGTCTCCCGTTACAAACGACCAAAACCAAAACCGTCATGCAATTTTCCCTGAACGAAAACCAGCAGATGATCGCCGAAATGGTGCGCAAATTCGGAGACGAGCATATCCGTCCGAAGCTGATGCACTGGGACGAGACGCAGGAATTTCCTGTGGAAGTGATGAAGAAGCTCGGTGAGCTGGGCCTGCTGGGCGTGCTCGTTCCGTCCGAATACGGCGGCGCGGGGTTCGGCTATTTCGAATACGTGACGGCGCTGACCGAGATCGGCAAGATCTGCGGCTCCATCTGTCTTTCCGTAGCGGCGCACAACTCGCTCTGCACCGGCCATATCCTCCAGTTCGGCACCGAAGAACAAAAGCAGAAATACCTCCCGAAGCTCGCGACCGGCGAATGGATCGGCGCGTGGGGCCTTACGGAACAGAACACCGGTTCCGATGCAGGCGGCATGCTCACCACCGCTGTCGCTGACGGCGATTATTTCGTACTGAACGGCTCCAAGAATTTCATCACGCACGCCATCTCCGGAAATGTCGCAGTCGTCATCGCGCGTACCGGCGAGAAAGGCGATTCGCACGGCATGACCGCGTTCATCATCGAAAAAGGAACGCCCGGTTTCTCTTCCGGTAAAAAAGAAAACAAGATCGGTATGCGCGCTTCCGAAACGGCGGAGCTCATCTTCCAGGATTGCCGCGTTCACAAAAGCCAGATGCTCGGCAAAGTCGGCGAAGGTTTCATCCAGGCGATGAAAGTGCTCGACGGCGGACGTATTTCTATTGCAGCCGTATCGCTCGGCATTGCGAAAGGCGCGTACGAAGCAGCACTGAAATATTCGCAGGAGCGTCATCAGTTCGGCAAACCGATTTCTGCATTCCAGGCCATCGCGTTCAAGCTCGCGGACATGGCAACGGAAATCGAAGCGGCGGAACTGCTCACCTTCCAGGCAGCCGACCTGAAAAACCGCGGCGAAAAAGTCACGCGTCAATCGGCGTATGCGAAGTATTACGCTTCGGAAGTTTGCGTCCGCGTTTCCACGGAAGCGGTGCAGATCTTCGGCGGCTACGGCTACACGAAAGATTTCCCGGCAGAGAAATACTACCGTGATTCGAAGCTCTGCACGATCGGCGAAGGCACTTCGGAAATCCAGAAAATGGTCATCGCGCGTGAAGTATTGAAATAATCCGATGGCTATCGGATGCCAATTTGAAAATCTGAAAAGACCGGTGCTGAACAGTGCCGGTCTTTTTTTTGCCGCAGAGGCGCAGAGGACGCAGAGAAACTCCGCGTCCTCTGCGCCTCTGCGGCGATTTTCATTCACAAATTTTCAGATTTACAACCGCAGTAATTCCCCTCCATCCGTCTAAAATCCCGCTCATCACCGGGGAAAATACGAGCGGCTTTTTCTCTTATTTTTGACTTCATCAAAAGCGAAAACACAGACGCTTTCTTCTTTCCATGAAAAAATTATTCTTCCTTTTTGCTGCGGCGTTCGCCATATCCCTGAACGCGCAGAAACCCGCCGCGCCGACCAAAGCGCCGGACAATTGGTTCAACACTTCGTATGCGACCAGCGGTTCGCACGGCATTCGCACCGAACAAACGTATACCGAGCTGATCACCGGTAAAAAGCCCGACACGGTGATCGTTGCGGTGATTGACGGCGGTGTCGACTACATGCACGAAGATCTGAAAGATGTGATGTGGCACAACCCCGGCGAAATTCCCGGCAACGGCATCGACGACGACAAGAACGGTTATGTCGATGACGTTTACGGCTGGAACTTCATCGGCGGCAAAGACGGAAAGAACGTGCAGTACGACAACCTCGAGCTCGTGCGCCTCTATCGTCCGCTCTATAAAAAATACAAAGACCGCGATCCGAATTCCATCACGCCGGGTGAGCGCGACGAGTACAATCGTTATCTCTCGCTGAAGAAAGATTACGATGCGGAGCTCGCGCAGTGGAAAGGTATCCAGCAGCAACTTGTGTTCTTCAAAGGCTACATCCGCGATATCAAGCAGCAGCGCAAAACGGATACGGCGACTTTTGAAGATTTCAAAGCGTTTGTTCCGGGCCCGAAATACGAGAAAGTGCACAAGCGCCTGCAGCTCTTCATCAAAACGCCGGAAAGCTGGGCGGAGATCCAGAAGGAGCTGACCGAAGGCGAGCCGGAAGTGAACAGCCATCTCGACTACGCGCTCAATCTCGATTACGATCCGCGTTCCATCGTCGGCGACAACTACGATGATCCGAACGAGCGTTATTACGGCAACCCCGACGTAAAAGGCCCCGACGCGCTGCACGGTACGCACGTAGCCGGCATCATCGCAGCCAACCGCATGAACAACCTCGGCATTCTCGGCGTGAACTCGGCAGTGAAAATTATGGCGGTGCGCGTAGTTCCGAACGGCGACGAGCGCGACAAAGACGTTGCGAACGGCATCCGTTATGCAGTCGACAACGGCGCGAAGATCATCAACATGAGCTTCGGCAAAAGCTACGGCGCCAACAAAGCGATCGTTGATGAAGCGGTGAAATACGCCGAAAGCAAAGGCGTGCTGCTCATTCACGCTGCCGGCAACGACAACAAAGACAACGATCACACGAACAACTTCCCGAACCCGTTCTACCTCTCCGGCGGACAAGCCACGAACTGGATCGAAGTCGGCGCACTTTCCTGGAAAGACGGCAAAGACCTCGTCGCATCGTTCAGCAACTTCGGTCAGACGCACGTGAACGTATTCGCGCCCGGCGTGGATATTCTTTCTGCGAAAAGCAACGGCGGCTACGTCAGCGAAAGCGGCACGTCGATGGCTTCCCCGGTAACGGCCGGCGCTGCTGCGTTCCTGAAGTGCTACTTCCCGAATCTCACGCCGCAACAGATCAAAGAGGTCATCGAGAAGTCGTCGGATAAATCGATGGCGAATGCGAAAGTCTATCGCCCCGGCGGCAAGAAACGAGCGCTGAAATTCATGCGCAAGCTCGGACCGAAGAAGAAAAAAGTGAAATTCAAAAAGCTCAGCACCTCCGGCGGCATGGTGGATCTCTATGCGGCGTTCAAGATGGCGGAGAGCATGAAGTAATTTGAAACTAGTTGATTTGAAAAAGACCGGTGCTGAAGAGTACCGGTCTTTTTTTGCTGCAGAGGCGCAGAGGACGCGGAGAAAAACTCTGCGCTCTCTGCGTCTCTGCGTCGAATTTTATTTACAGATTGGCCAATTCTTTTGCCGCCCGCGCGTAATCTTCCGGGATGCCGATGTCGATGAAATATGCATCACACGGAAAGGCCTGCAGCCATAATTTATCCGCCAGCTTCGCGAAGAAATCATTCTCGATGGAAAAGGCTTTGCCAGGTTCCGTGATGCCCATGTACGTTTTCCTGCGCAACGCATACACGCCGCCGTTGATGAGCGCCGCACCCGTTACTTCCGGCGACTTCTCGCGGAACGCAGCAATACGACGGCCGTCGAGCTGGATCGTTCCGTAACGTGAAGCATCTTCGACTTTTCGCAAAGCGAGTGTGGCGTCGGAAGAGCCGCCAAGATGTTCTTCGAAAAATTGATCCAGCGGCACCTGGAAGAGTGTATCGCCGTTGAGCGCGAGGACGTGCGCGCCTTTGCATTTTTCCATCCCGAGACGAATGCCGCCACCAGTGCCGAGCGGTTCATGCTCGTACGCGTATTTGATCTTCATCCCGAGATAAGTTGAACCGAAGTGTGCTTCGATCTTTTCCGCCATGTAGCCGACGGAAAGCACGGCTTTTTCAATTCCGTATTTCGCGAGATAAGCAAGCACATAATGCAGGAACGGCTGACCGTTCACCGGTGCCAATGGTTTCGGTAAATCGGAAATGACCGGACGTAAACGTGTTCCGAAACCTCCTGCAAGTATGACAGCTTCTTTGATCATGGGTAGTCAACCTTCGATACGCGCGAATCCTCGTCAGACTGAGTAGCGGAGCATATCGAAGTGTGACGAGGATTCCCGCTACTCAGTCTGACTACTATTATTTCTTCGGAAAAAGTTCCATCTCCACCATCTCGCAGAGCGTATGCCCCAGCAGCATGTGGCACTCCTGGATGCGCGGCGTGTCGGTGGACGGAATGTTGATGAGGAAATCGCAGTGCGGTTTCATTTTGCCGCCCGTTTCGCCGGTGAAGCCGACGGTGATCATGCCGATCTCTTTTGCTTTGACGAGTGCGTTGATGACGTTGCCGGAATTGCCGCTGGTGGAAAGACCGATGAGAATATCGCCTTTGCGGCCCATCGCCTGCGTGAGACGGCTGTACACGAGATCGTAGCTGTAATCGTTGGCAACGGCCGTCATGTACGACGTGTTTACGTGCAGCGCGTCGGAGTTAAGCGGCGGACGATCGTAGTAGAAACGTCCGGACAGTTCCGCGGCGAGGTGTTGCGCGTCGGCAGCGCTTCCGCCGTTACCGCACCAAAGCACTTTATGATCGTGGCGATACGCATTCACGACGGCGTCTTTCAGCTTCGTGAGCGTATCGAGAATGTGTTGGTTCGTGAGAAGCGAAGTTTTCAGCTCTGCAGAAGCCGAAATGCGGGAACGAATGAAGCTCAGCTGGTCCATGTGGTGAGGCCGTGGGTCGTAAAGGTAAAGGATTTCGTGCGGCCGCCGAATTGCTCCAGCGCTTTGGCCACGTTGAGCCGCGTCGTGCCCGGGCAATAGAAGAACATGAAGCCGCCGCCGCCCGCGCCTGAAATTTTTCCGCCGCTCGCTCCGGCTGCCAGCGCCGCTTCGTAAACGGTATCGAGTAAATTATTCGAGATCGCTGCGGCCATTTTCTTTTTGTTCAGCCAGCCGAGATTGAGAATTTCCCCGATGCGGTCCGTTTCGCCGCGCAGCAAACATTCTTTCATGAGCAACGCCTGCTCTTTCAGCTTGTGCGTGGCTTCGATGGCTTCGGCGTTTTTCTCCTTCACGTTTTTCACCTGGTGCGTGATGATCTGCGCAGAATCGCGTTTCGTTTCGGTGAAGTAGAGAAGAAGGTTCATCTCGAGCTCGTTCATCACGTCGGGCTTTACCGAAAGCGGGTTGACGATCACTTTGTCGTTCGCGAGAAATTCGAGAAAGTTGACGCCGCCGAACGTTGCTGCGTACTGGTCCTGTTTTCCGCCGGCCATTCCCATTTCAATACGCTCGATCTCGAACGCCATGTGCGCGATGTCGTATTGCCCGAGCGGCAGGTTCAGCCATTCCTTGAACGCGCCGATGATCGCCACCACAAGCGTCGACGAAGTGCCGAGCCCGGAACCTTGCGGCGCATCGATCCACGTAGTCATGCGGAATGAAAGCGGCTTTTGCGTGAATTGCTTTACGATGCGGTTGTAAACGCCGCACTGCAGCTCCGTTGCGCGATTATCCAGCGGCAATTCCATCGAAGAAGAATGCACGAACACATTATCCGCAGCGCCCGAAACGAGTTCGATCTTGCCGTTGTCGAGCGGCTCGATCGTCGCATACGCGTAGCTGCTGATAGTGGCGTTCAGGATTGCGCCGCCGTAAAGGTCGGAGTAAGGGGAAACATCCGTGCCGCCTCCCGCGAGGCCCAGGCGGAGAGGAGCTTTGCTTTTGATCATCATTGAAATATTCTATTGCCACAGTGGTTCTTGGACCCAATCTGTGGGAAAGCCAAGCGCCCTAACATCAATATTAGGGTAATCGCTCAATAATTTTTTAAAACGAACTACAAATGTATTGGTTGGATTCACCGTTTGCAGCAAATAAACGATCATGCTTAAAATGAAAAAGGTTTTGTCGCTTTTTGCCAGAGTAACCGTAAGCCATTGTTTTCGTGGATTGAGGGGTTTTTTAGGAGTGATCCGAATAGTCCGGTTCCATAATCTTGAATGATGCGCGCAAACATTTCGCAGATATACGATGCTATGAAGCCAAGTTGAGAAAACGTTATCGGAAAGGCCGAAATGATCAGAGATATTTCTTTTAATACCGCCTGGTATGAGATTCTTGTACAATTTGGAAAGGGAGCCAAAAGATGTAATCTCCAGTATAATCCAACTTGGCGGCAGTGGGTTTGAATATTTTTCCTTAAACGCTTTAATGAATTCTTCATCACTACGGCTGAATTCTTCATGAATTTTCGTCAGCGTTATATTATGTGAGTCTTGGTTGGAAAATAAGTTCGTGTTTTCAAACCAAAATGGACCATATGCATGAGAAAGTTCATAGATCATTTTGGACCTGATTGCGACTTCAATTTTCTCAATTTCTGCTACTACTAACCGACGTAATTCACGATCAAAACAATAATACTTAAAAGCAGTTTCAAAAGTAGAGCCCTGTTTAAAATTATGAGTGATTTTGTCTGCTAATAGAGGATACCAATAACCACTAAGGCGATAATAACTCACATGTTCCAGTAAGTGAAGAGCTTTAGCTTCGTTATCAACTTCTAAGCCCCTTCTTCTTAACTGTTGTAGTTGATCTTGATAGGTTAGAGCTGGCTTCGAGTAGGGGATTTTAGCCATGTGTAGAAAAGAGAAAGCTCACCCTAAGCGCGCTGTTCTAATGGGAAGCGGGGTGAGCGTGTTGCTGCAAATATATGATAATAGTTTGAAAAAAGTATACAAAAATCAAACGCGGTGGTTAAGTGTCTGAAAATCATTGCTTAGACTCGATCTTGATGTATAGTTTCTCAATACTCTTCACCATCACATCCCAGCCGTATTTTTTCTTCTCCTCAACAGTCGCTTTTACAAATTCATATTCGCGGTTATGTTCGTAGTAGTCAACGATCGCATCCGCAATGGATTTCACTTGGACGGGAACAACGTAACCGGACTTACGATGATGAATAATTTCACCCAATCCGCCGACGTCCGTCACCAGGGAAGGCTGCTCGAACTGGATCGCGATTTTCGTGACGCCGCTTTGGGTGGCATTGTGATACGTTTGCGTCACCAGATCACAAGCGGAAAAATACCAGTGCACCTCTTCGTCCGCAATAAAATCCGTGTGCAGCTCGATGCGGTCTTTCAGCTTCAGCCGCGCGATGATCTCGTCGTAGTACCCGCGGTCTTCGTAAAATTCGCCGGCAACGATCAGCTTAATGCCGAGGTCGCGCACGCGGATGTCGTCCATCGCTTCGAGGAGGAGATCGAGACCTTTGTAACGGCGGATGAAACCGAAGAAGAGTAAGTACTTCCCGTTCGGATCAAGATGCAGGTGCTCGCGGGCAACGGCCTTGCTCACTTTTTCACCGAACGAAGTATAGAGCGGATGTTCCGTGAATAATTTTTTATCCGACTTCGTGAACTGCGAAAGATCATCGAGCACCTTATGCGACATCGTGAGATAGCCGTGGCAGCTCTTCAGGAAATACGAAGAGAATTGTTTGTCGCCGGGACGTTTCTCGTGCGGGATCGCGTTGTCGACGATGGCGATGACTTTCGTGTGACCGTTCTTTTTCGCTTTTCGCGCGATGGTGCCGAGGGCAGGTCCCATGAACGGCAGCCAGTAGCGGATGAGCAGGAAATCCGGTTTTTCCTTCCGGATGTAATTGCCCACGGAAAGCCAGTTGAACGGGTTCACCGAGTTGATCAGCGTTTCGATGCGGATGCCTTCGGGCGCTTTGCCGGTGGAGTATTGCGTGGTTCCCGGGAAAAGAAAATTCGGGTACTGCAGCGAATAGGAAATGATTCGTGCGTCATGCCCCGCCTTATTCAGCGAGCGGCACAGCAATTCATCGAATGTCGCCAGTCCGCCGCGCAACGGGTACGCCGGACCGAGAATGAAAATTTTCTTCTTTTCCACGAAGCGCAAAGGTAAACACCGTGGAGACACGGAGGCTCATGGATATTTTTCTCCGTGCCCCCGTGCCTCCGTGGTGATTTTTACCGCACGACCGCAAACGACGATTTCCCCAGCATCACACCATTGCTTTCGAGACGCAGGAAATACAATCCCGCAGCGAATTCCGAGGTGTTTACAGTTTCCGTTTCGCTGCTCATCGTCCCGGAATACACTTCGCGCCCGCTGTAATCGATGATCGACAATCGCAGGTTCGATGCTTCGTTATGCGGAAAATGAATCGTGAGCTGGTCAGTGGCGGGATTGGGATAAATGAGCGGGATTTCCGCTGCCGTTTCTTCAATGCCGACCGCATCGGGCGGACAGCCGTTGCGCACAATGTAATTCGGCAGCAGCACGGTGTCCTGGAAGAAGAACGCCTGCGACTGGATGTTGACGGGCAATAGCGTGGGCGTTACCGGCGTGGCCGTCAGCGATGGCGAGGTTACGGTCAGCGGACGCGGTTGCAGGCAGCCATTGGTGATGTTATCGCTGAACTTGAGCACGGAAAACTCGTAGGCAAGCGCGGTGTCCTGGTAAATAATCCCGGTGACGAGGTACCAGCCCGGATCGGCGGAAAGGTTCATGAATTTCGTGTTGTAGCTGTTGAGCGTCCAGCTGGGCCCGGTCGGGTTGCCGAGCGTATCCACGGGAAACATCACGCTGTCGGAATACAGCATCAGGTGGTTGCCGTCCGGGTAAATGTTCCATACGGCAGACGTGGCGTTGGAATTCGACATGGCGTAATAGCGGATAAAAAGCGGGTTGCCATTGACGTCGAGGCCGGCAAGAAAATCCTGCGTGCCGTTGATGTTGGCATATCCGCCGAAGAAGATCTTTCCCGAAGGTGAAGCGTAAATGCATTTCGTGTGGCCGAGCGTGTTGTAGCTGTTCGCCCAAATGATGTTTCCGTTCAGGGAAGCTTTCACCAGGAGCTGCGGACCGGTGATCAGCAGCGTCGTATCGGGCAGCAGGATGGCGTCGCGTCCCCAGGAACCGTTCGTGTCCGTGAAAAAAGTGCAGGACAGCAGATTCAGGTTCTGGTCGAGCCGGTAAACGCCGAAACGGTCGTAATCCGAAACCGCCACCACGATGCTGCTGTCGAAGCCAATGTGCACCTGCCCGAAATTGCCCATGCTGGCGGTCGATTGTGTGTCGTGCAGGGCCGTATAATGCAGCAGGTTTCCATTGGTGTCGAGCACGAACACGATGCTATAGGCCCCGCTGGTGTCGGCCGCTTCACCGAACACAAAATAATTTCCGTTGAGCAGCTCACCGGCCTGCGTGCAATACAGGTTGCTGAACGGCGCCGGCGATTGCAGGAAGCTGAGGCGGGCGCCCCAAACGGCATTCAGCAGCGTATCGGTTTTGATGAGCAGCGTGTTGCGCGAGGAATTCGGCGAATTGTACTGGTCGGCAAGAACGAGGTAGCCGCCATGGTTCTTCAGCTGGTGCGTGGAGTTCATGGCCAGGTTGAAATTGGCCTGGATCTCGAAATATTTTGAAAAAGCGTATTGGGCCCGCAGCGGGAGCAGGGCTGTGGCAAGCAGGAGAAGAACCAGTGAAATTCGTCGCATACGATTGGTAGTTAGCTGTTTGTAAATACGAGGAGACGCCGGGTGAGGTTGGGTGCGTTTGGGCGAAAGACGGTTTTCGGAGGAAAATGTTGCCTTCGGACAAAAAATCGCAGAAAATTCAGGGCTGTATTTTGTTTTTGAGTTTTAATGCATACATTTGCCGCCCTTAATAACACAAAGAAGACCAAAATCTCATGATCGTAGTTGCAGTAAAAGAAGGCGAATCCATCGAAAAAGCCCTCAAGAAATTCAAGAAGAAGTTCGAGAAAACCGGTGTTGTACGCGAACTCCGCGACCGCCAGAAATTCACGAAGCCTTCTATCCGCAAGCGTGAGACCCGCCTCAAAGCGATCTACAAGCAGCATCTGCAGCTTTCCGAAGAAGCATAAGCTTCGGGAAGTATAGAATATAAGTCCTGCAAAGGACAGCAATGGGATTGACCAGTGGTTGATCCCTTTTTGCTTTTTTGGCGGAACTTCCCCGGAAATTATCCGTACAATTGGTCACAATCTCCCCGCTTGTGAGTGCCGATCCGCTTGATCCGTTCCTGGAATACCTTGCTTTCGAAAAGCGCTTCTCCCCGCACACCCTTACCGCTTACCAGAACGACCTTTACCAGTTCCGCGATTATCTCGCTACGGAGCATGGAAACATCCTGCCCGAAGAGGCGAATTACCAGCTCGTCCGCGCCTGGATCGCCACGCTGATGGACCAGGAATTGACGGCGAAAACGGTGAACCGCAAAATCACCACGCTGCGCACGTATTACCGTTTTCTTCTGAAAGAGAATAAGATACGTGTCAATCCCATGCTCCGCATCAAGGCGCCGAAGATCAGCAAACGGCTCCCGGTGTTCGTGGAAGAGCGGCAAATGGACCAGCTGCTGGATTCTGCCGTTTTTTCCGAAAAAGAGGCGGACGCTTATGAAGCCGGCCTCGCCCATACGATCATCAGCCTTTTTTACGGGACAGGAATGCGCCTGGCCGAGCTGATCGGGCTGGAGGAAAAGAATGTCGATTTTTCCCGCGGGACAGTCAAAGTGCTGGGTAAGAGGAATAAAGAACGGATCATTCCTTTGACGGAGGAGCTGTTGAAAGAGTTGAAGAATTACCTCGGGGAGAAGCAAAAGAACGGGGTGCCCGCCGGTTCACAACCTGTTCATTTATTGCAGAAAAAAAATGGCAAAATCCTCACCCGTAATTTTGTCTACACGACCGTCAAGTCCTACCTTAGTATGGTCACGACGATCGATAAAAAAAGTCCGCACGTGTTACGCCACAGTTTTGCCACCCATATGCTCAATAACGGCGCCGATCTGAACGCCATTAAAGAGCTGTTGGGCCACGCGAACCTCTCCGCTACGCAGGTGTACACACACAATACGGTAGAAAAATTAAAAGCCATCTATCACAAGGCGCATCCGCGCGCCTGATGGTAAGTCTCACATTTTTCAAAAAAGGAGGAAGTCATGAATATCCAGATTCAATCCATCCATTTCACCGCCGACCGGAAGCTGCTCAATTTCATTGAGGACAAAGTCGGCAAGCTGACCCATTTTTACGACGGGATCATCAGCAGCGAAATTTTTCTTCGACTGGACAAGCACGAACAAACGACCAATAAAGTAGCGGAAATCAAGCTGAATGTGCCCGGCAACGAGCTGTATGTGAAACGGCAGTGCCGCACGTTCGAAGAAGCGATCGACATCGGTGTCGACGCCATCTCACGCCAGGTGAAGAAGCACAAGGATAAAGTCCGCGCTTTTTAACTGGCACGGCGGAGAGGCCGGCAAAGCACAGCCGTTCCGGGTCTTCCGGGACGGTTTTTTTTATGCCTGAAGCGGAAAATGCTGGAAAAGAGAGAAAAAAAAATAATTGAGGGTATTTGTCGGGAGAATAATCTTTCCATACATTTGCAGTCCTTTTTGAGGAGGGCAGTGTTGAAAACCGCCCTAAGTTCTTTGAAATCAGGAGATGGACGCACATAGGTTGAGGCTTAAAACCGCCGGCAGCCAGTCTTAGCCGGTGTAGCTCAGCTGGTAGAGCAGCTGATTTGTAATCAGCAGGTCGGGGGTTCGAGTCCCTTCGCCGGCTCAGTTTTAAGGGTGTGCGTAAAAAGTCGGGCGACTGCCAGAATAAAATATTGGGGAGATACTCAAGCGGCCAACGAGGACAGACTGTAAATCTGTTGGTTTATACCTTCACAGGTTCGAATCCTGTTCTCCCCACAACATTTCAAGCGGAAGTAGCTCCCCCGATGGGATATCGGGATGGTAGAGTGATAGCCGATTGAAAATTTAGCGGAAGTAGCTCATTTGGTAGAGCGATAGCCTTCCAAGCTATAGGTGGCGGGTTCGAGCCCCGTCTTCCGCTCAGATCAACGAGCAGGCGGCTCAATGCCATCTCCTGTTTTTAAAGCCGCTGTAGCTCAGTGGTAGAGCACTTCCTTGGTAAGGAAGAGGTCGGGGGTTCAATTCCCCCCATCGGCTCGTAAAAGCCGAGGTTCAGAAATGAAAGGTGCCACGCACCGGATCCCGCCCCGAGAGGATCAGAAACGGCAGGAAAACATTGAAGAGTAAACGTTTCGAAACAACAAACACAAATCAACACCTAACAAATTCATAGCTATGGCAAAAGAGAAATTTGACCGTTCCAAACCGCACGTTAACGTCGGTACCATCGGTCACGTTGACCACGGCAAGACGACCCTCACGGCTGCTATCACGACGGTCCTTGCTGAAAAAGGTCTCGCTCAGGTACGTGACTTCTCGTCAATCGATAACGCACCTGAAGAAAAAGAGCGCGGTATCACCATCAACACCTCGCACGTAGAATACGAAACGGCAAACCGCCACTACGCGCACGTTGACTGCCCGGGTCACGCTGACTATGTGAAGAACATGGTCACCGGTGCTGCCCAGATGGACGGCGCGATCCTTGTCGTAGCTGCTACGGACGGTCCGATGCCGCAAACCCGTGAGCACATCCTGCTCGCGCGCCAGGTAGGCGTTCCCCAGATCGTTGTGTTCATGAACAAAGTGGACATGGTTGATGACGTGGAACTCCTCGACCTCGTGGAAATGGAAGTTCGTGAGCTCCTCACGTTCTACAAATTCCCGGGCGACAAAACCCCGATCATCCGTGGTTCTGCTCTCGGCGGCCTCAACAAAGAGCCGAAGTGGGTTGAAAAAATCATGGAACTCATGGACGCGGTTGATACCTTCATCCCGACCCCGGCCCGTGATAAAGACAAGCCGTTCCTCATGTCTGTAGAAGACGTGTTCACGATCACCGGTCGTGGTACCGTTGCTACCGGCCGTATCGAAACCGGCGTTATCAACGTAGGCGAAGAAGTTGAGATCATCGGTATGCAGGAAGAGAAACTCAAGTCGACCTGCACCGGCGTTGAAATGTTCCGCAAGCTGCTCGACCGCGGCGAAGCTGGTGACAACGTAGGTCTCCTCCTCCGTGGCATCGAGAAAAAAGATATCCGCCGCGGTATGGTTATCGCGAAACCGGGTTCTATCACCCCGCACACCGACTTCAAAGCAGAGGTGTACGTCCTGAAAAAAGAAGAAGGTGGCCGTCACACGCCGTTCCACAACAAATACCGCCCGCAGTTCTACTTCCGCACGACGGACGTAACCGGTGAGATCGATCTTCCGGAAGGACGCGAGATGGTAATGCCTGGCGACAACGTGACCATCACGGTGAAACTGATCGTTCCGATCGCTATGGACAAAGGTCTCCGTTTCGCTATCCGCGAAGGTGGCCGTACCGTAGGCGCTGGTCAGGTTATCGAGGTTATCAAATAACCGCGGTTACCAACGATCCATCTCTAAGCTGCAGAACAAAGGTGTTTTCCCGCTTACCCGGGAGAACACCTTTCCTGCCAAAAATAGGTTGAGTGCCCCGGCCGCTACCGGGAACACAAACAGGCATAGTTCAATGGTAGAATAGCGGTCTCCAAAACCGTTGATCTAGGTTCGAATCCTGGTGCCTGTGCAAAAAGTAAACAGAGAATCCGCTGCGGAGGATTTTCAAAAACCAAACGCAATGAACAAAATCAGAGCGTACCTGTCCGAAGTTACCGACGAGCTCGTTAACAAAGTGACCTGGCCGACCTGGAGCGAACTCCAGGAAAGCGCAATCATCGTAATGATCGCGACCGTCATCTTCGCGGTTATCGTTTTTACGATGGACCTGTCTTTCAACAAAGGCATGGAACAGCTCTACAAGCTGCTCTGAGTCTTTGCGATCCCGGCTTTTAATTATTAAAAAACCACTATAGTTCCACCGAACAATGGCTGAAGTCAATAAAGATCAACAGGTGAAGAAGTGGTATGTATTGCGCGTGGTAAACGGCAAAGAGAAGAAGATCAAGCAATACATCGATTCTGAAATTGCACGCCTCGGCATGCAGGATTATGTGACGCAGGTGCTCATCCCGATGGAGAAGGTGATCCAGATCCGCAACGGGAAAAAAGTGAGCAAAGAGCGCAACATCTTCCCGGGTTACGTAATGCTCGAAGGCACGCTGATCGGAGAAATCCCGCACGTGCTGAAAAATATTACCGGCGTAATCGGTTTCCTCGGTTCAAAAACCGGCGATCCCGTTCCGCTGCGTCCGTCTGAAATCAATCGCATCCTCGGTAAAGTCGACGAGCTCGCCGGCGCCGAAGAAACGATGCTCAACACCTTCGTGGTGGGCGAGCAGGTGAAAGTGATTGACGGACCTTTCAATACCTTCTCGGGCGTGATCGAAGAGATCAACGAAGAGAAGAAGAAGCTCAAGGTGATGGTCAAGATCTTTGGCCGCAAAACGCCGCTCGAGCTCAATTACATGCAGGTCGAAAAAGAATAACCTGCATCCAGATCCGCTGTTACGCGCTTCCAACATAACAGAAACCAAGTACAAGTAAAAACTGCAAAATGGCAAAAGAAGTAAGTGCCCTGATTAAACTCCAGATCAAAGGTGGCGCAGCCAACCCGTCTCCGCCGATCGGCCCTGCACTGGGTGCGAAAGGTGTGAACATCATGGAGTTTTGTAAGCAGTTCAATGCCCGTACGCAGGACAAAGCCGGCAAAGTGCTCCCGGTGATCATCACGGTTTATAATGATAAATCATTCGAATTTATCATCAAACAACCGCCGGTCGCTGTGCAGCTCAAAGACGCGGCTAAAGTCCAGACCGGTTCCGGCGAATCCAACCGTAAGAAAGTTGGTTCCGTCACGTGGGAACAGGTGCGCACGATTGCAGAATCGAAGATGCCGGATCTTAACTGTTTCACCATTGAGTCAGCAATGAGCATGGTGGCAGGAACGGCCCGCAGCCTCGGTTTGAATGTCACGGGAACGAACCCGCTGAATAAGTAAGCGAAGTTTCACCTGGCGGAGTCCGGAGCAAACTAACCGGACGTTCGAACGCCACAACTTCAGAACAATGGCCAAACTGACCAAAAAAAGAAAAGCAGTGATCGGGAAGTACGACGCAACGAAGTCGTATTCGCTCGCTGATGCTGCCAAGATCGTGAAGGACATCACGACGACGAAGTTCGATGCTTCCGTCGACCTTAACATCCGCCTGGGTGTTGATCCGAAAAAAGCCAACCAGATGGTGCGTGGTACGGTAACCCTGCCGCACGGAACCGGTAAGACGGTACGTGTGCTTGTTATCTGCACGCCCGACAAGGAAGCTGAAGCGAAAGCTGCCGGCGCCGATTTCGTTGGTTCGGATGAATACATCCAGAAGATCAAGGACGGCTGGACAGACATCGACGTCATCATCACTACGCCCAGCATGATGGGTAAAGTAGGTGCGCTCGGTAAAGTTCTCGGCCCCCGCGGCCTCATGCCGAACCCGAAAACGGGAACGGTAACGATGGAAGTGGGCAAAGCCGTGAAAGAATCCAAAGGCGGTAAGATCGATTTCAAAGTTGACAAAGCCGGCATCATCGCCGTCGGAATCGGCAAAGTATCGTTCGAGCCCAACAAGATCGCCGATAACGCCAATGAGATCCTTCAGTCGATCCTCAAGTTGAAGCCCGCGTCGGCAAAAGGTGCTTACATGAAGAGTGTCTACATGTCCAGCACCATGAGCTCCAGCGTGCAGATCGAAACGAAAACGCTTGCTTAATACCTGATTCACGAAATGAACAAGGAAAATAAAACACAAATCATCAACGACCTGGCGGAACAGCTTGCAGCCAGCAAGCACTTCTACCTGGCCGACACCTCGACGCTGCCGTCTGAGAAGACCAGCGCCCTGAGGAGAATGTGTTTTGACAAGAAGATCAAAATGATCGTGGTGAAGAACACGCTTCTTCGCAAAGCCATGGAACGCACCAACGACGCGGAGTTCGCTCCGATGTACGATGCGCTGAAAGGGCCTATCTCGATCCTGTTCTCCGAATCCGGCGCAGAACCGGCGAAGCTCATCAAGGAGTTCCGCAAAACCGCGTCGAAGCCGACCCTGAAAGCGGCTTTCGTAGAACAGAGCGTTTACATCGGCGACGAACAGCTCGATGCACTGGCGGCGATCAAGTCGAAAAACGAACTTATCGGCGACATCATCGGACTGCTGCAGTCTCCCGCGAAAAACGTTATCTCTGCCCTCAAGAGCAGCGGTGGCAAGATCGCAGGTGTTGTCAAAACCCTCTCCGAACGTCCCGAGTAATCCGGTTTACCGCGATTGCGCGTGATGCTCAAACAAAAGAAAACTACTACTACAAACAATCAATTAGTCTAATCTCCAAAAACCAATAAATAAAATGGCAGACGTTAAAGCCCTTGCTGAATCGCTCGTAAACCTCACCGTTAAAGAAGTGAACGAGCTTGCCAAAATCCTGAAAGACGAATACGGTATCGAGCCTGCAGCTGCTGCTGTAGCTGTAGCTGCTGGTCCCGCTGCTGGCGGTGCTGCTGCTGCTGAGAAAACCACGTTCGACGTAGTTCTGAAGAACGGCGGTGCTAACAAACTCCAGGTTGTTAAAGTCGTGAAAGACGCTACCGGCCTCGGACTGAAAGAAGCAAAAGACCTCGTTGACCAGGCTCCGAAGCCGGTTAAAGAAGGTATCAGCAAAGAAGATGCAGAAGCGCTCAAGAAAACGCTCGTTGAAGCTGGCGCTGAAGTTGAGGTTAAGTAATCTCGTTTCAGCCTGCTTATAGGTTTAAGCCAGGTTCCTGTAGCGAACGATAGTTCAGCTACAGGACTGGCTTAAACCCTTTTGTTGCTTAGAGTGCTTTTGTTTCACATTAATTAATTACGGCCTTGGAAACGACCAAAAAACAGCAACGCATCAGCTTCGCGAAAAGCAAAGCACAAATTGATTACCCGGATTTCCTGGAAATCCAGCTCAAATCCTTCCAGGATTTTTTCCAGCTGGAAACCACCAGTGAAAACCGCCAGAACGAAGGCCTCTTCAAAGTGTTCAGCGAGAACTTTCCGATCACGGATGCCCGCAACAACTTCGTTCTCGAATTCCTTGATTACTTCATCGACCCGCCCCGTTACTCGATTGACGAGTGCATCGAGCGCGGTCTCACCTACAGTGTTCCGCTGAAGGCCAAACTCCGCCTGTATTGCACAGACCCGGAGCACGAAGACTTCGAAACCATCGTGCAGGACGTGTACCTGGGAACCATCCCGTACATGACCCCGCGCGCTACGTTCGTCATCAACGGTGCCGAGCGTATCATCGTTTCGCAGCTTCACCGTTCCCCCGGCGTATTCTTCGGCCAGAGCCGCCACGCCAACGGAACCAAGCTTTATTCTGCCCGCGTGATCCCGTTCAAAGGGTCATGGATCGAATTCGCGACCGACATCAATAACGTCATGTACGCGTACATCGATCGTAAGAAAAAGCTTCCCGTCACCACCCTCCTCCGTGCTATCGGTTGGGAAAGCGACAAGCAGATCCTCGAACTCTTCGGCCTCGCCGACGAAGTGAAAGTTTCCAAAGCCGCTCTCAAAGCCGTTGTCGGACGCAAGCTCGCTGCCCGCGTTCTCAAAACCTGGGTAGAAGACTTCGTCGACGAGGATACCGGCGAAGTGGTTTCCATCGAGCGTAACGAGGTCATCATCGACCGCGAAACGATCCTGGAAAACGCACACGTCGACCTGATCGTAGACGCCAACGTCAAATCGATCATCCTGCACAAGGAAGACGCCGCCAACCTGGATTATTCCATCATCTACAATACGCTCCAGAAAGATACTTCCAACTCTGAGAAGGAAGCTGTGGAGCACATCTACCGCCAGCTCCGTAACGCGGAACCGCCGGATGAAGAAACCGCCCGTGGCATCATCGACAAGCTGTTCTTCTCCGACAAGCGTTATGACCTCGGTGAAGTAGGCCGTTACCGCCTGAACAAAAAGCTCAAGCAAACGACCTCCGAAGAAGTACGCGTCCTCACGAAAGACGATATCATCCAGATCATCAAGTATTTGATTGAACTGATCAATTCCAAGGCCGACATTGATGATATCGACCACCTTTCCAACCGTCGCGTACGCACCGTGGGCGAACAGCTGTACACCCAGTTCGGTGTCGGTCTCGCCCGTATGGCACGTACCATCCGCGAACGCATGAACGTGCGCGATAACGAAGTGTTCACGCCGACCGACCTGATCAACGCGAAGACGCTCTCTTCCGTGATCAACTCGTTCTTCGGCACGAACCAGCTGTCGCAGTTCATGGACCAGACCAACCCGCTGGCAGAGATCACGAACAAGCGTCGTCTCTCCGCCCTCGGACCCGGCGGTCTTTCCCGCGAACGCGCCGGCTTCGAAGTCCGTGACGTTCACTACACGCACTACGGCCGTCTCTGCACCATCGAGACGCCGGAAGGTCCGAACATCGGTCTTATCTCCTCGCTCTGCGTTTACGCGAAGATCAACAAACTCGGTTTCATCGAAACGCCTTACCGCACGGTAACGAACGGTAAAGTGGACGTGAACAAGAATGTTGTTTACCTCACGGCAGAAGAAGAAGATCAGCGCATCATCGCACAGGCCAACGCCGAGCTCGACGAGAAAGGCAACTTCGTTGAAAAACGAATCAAAGCCCGTTACGAGTCGGATTACCCGGTCGTGGATCCCGAGCAGATCTCCCTCATGGACGTCGCTCCGAACCAGATCGCTTCCATCGCCGCATCGCTCATCCCGTTCCTCGAGCACGATGACGCCAACCGCGCGCTCATGGGATCGAACATGCAGCGCCAGGCTGTTCCGCTGCTCCGCCCCGAAGCGCCGATCGTAGGCACCGGTCTCGAAGGACTGATCGCCCGCGACTCCCGCGTACTGTGGCAGGCGGAAGGCGACGGCGTAGTAGAATACGTGGACGCTAACGAGATCACGATCCGCTACAACCGTACCGACAAAGACCGTCTCATCAGCTTCGATGACGACCTGAAAACCTATAAGCTCACGAAGTTCCGCAAGACCAACCAGAGCACCTGCATCAACCTCCGCCCGATGGTTCGCAAAGGGGAGAAGGTTAAAAAAGGACAGATCCTCTGCGAAGGTTATGCAACGAAGGACGCCGAGATCGCACTCGGTCGTAACCTCAAAGTGGCGTTCATGCCGTGGAAAGGTTACAACTTCGAGGATGCTATTGTAATCAACGAGAAAGTAGTCCGTGACGACATCTTCACCTCGATTCACATCGATGAATACGTGATGGAAGTGCGCGACACGAAACGCGGTCTCGAAGAGCTCACCGCCGATATCCCGAACGTTTCCGAAGAGGCTACGAAAGACCTCGACGAGAACGGCCTGATCCGCGTAGGTGCAGAAGTTAAAGAAGGCGACATTCTCATCGGCAAGATCACGCCGAAAGGGGAGACCGATCCTTCACCGGAAGAAAAACTCCTCCGCGCGATTTTCGGTGATAAAGCCGGCGACGTGAAAGACGCTTCCCTGAAAGTTCCGCCGTCCATCCGTGGCGTCGTGATCGACAAGAAGCTCTTCTCCCGCGCGATCAAGGACAAGAAAGCGAAAGCCGACGAGAAAACCCTGCTCGAGAAAATCGACAAGGAAGAAGCGGTGGAAGCTGCAGCGCTCCGCAACACGCTGATCGAAAAGCTGTCGGGTATCCTCAGCGGCAAGACCAGCGCAGGTGTTTACTCGACGCTCAAAGAAGAAGTCGTGGAGAAAGGCGCCAAGTTCACCGGCAAGCTGCTCGACCGGATCGACTTCAACAACGTCAACCCGTCGAAATGGACGAACGACAACGACACGAACGAACTCGTGAAGGCTGTTCTCCACAATTTCGGCATCAAGTTCAACGACCTCGGCGGCGTTTACAAGCGCAAGCGTTTCGCGCTCCAGGTGGGCGACGAGCTGCCGGCAGGTATCGTGCAACTGGCGAAAGTCTATATCGCGAAGAAGCGTAAGCTGAAAGTAGGCGATAAGATGGCCGGCCGTCAC
>CAMLEF010000027.1 GCA_946478675.1 uncultured Flavobacteriales bacterium
TCATACGCGCAAACGATTTCCGACACGCTCTTCGGCGGCACGGTGGAAACGTATCTGAAAACAAGCGCGAACCCGATCCAGATCAATCAATCCGATTCGTTGCGGCAGCGCATTGAAAACGGTGTTTCCATCATGACATTTTTCGGTCATGCCTCGGGCACCGGCTTCGACCAAAGCATCGACGATCCTTCGACGTACAACAATGCGGGACATTACCCGCTGCTGATCGCGAACTCGTGTTACGCCGGCGACATCCATTCCCCGGGCGTGAGCTCGAGCGAAGCATTTACGCTGCTGGCGCAAAAAGGAACGATCGGCTACATCGCATCCGTCGGTCTCGGTGTGCCGCCGTATCTCGATCTCTACACGAGCCGCATTTATCGCGCGATCGGGAAAAACCAATACGGAAGATCGATCGGCGAATGCATGCAATGGTCGGTGAACAATGCGGAGAACAGCATCCAGCAAAGCCTTTACCTGAAAGTGACCTGCATGGAAATGACGCTGCAGGGCGATCCTGCGGTGGTGATCAATTCATTTCCTGCGCCGGATTATCAAATCACGAATGCCGACGTCTGGTTCGACCAGGTTTCGGAACCCGACAGCGTCACCGTCTTCGCGAAAGTGACGAACGTTGGCCGCGCCATCCGCGATACGTTTGTCGTGCGGATGCTGCGCACGTTCCCGAACGGCGACACGCTCTCCTATTTCCGGCAGATTCCCGCGCCGAAATTCCGCGACACGCTCGCCTTCTCGATGCCGGTCGACCAGCAGCGCGGCATTGGCCTCAACAAGATCCGCATCACCGTCGATTATTTCGGACAGGTCGCCGAGATGCTCGAGAACAACAACAGCACGCAGCCCGACGTCGACCTGCTCATTCACGGCAGCGCGATCATCCCGGTTTACCCGTACGAGTTCGCCGTCATTCCAAACGACACGATCACGCTGAAAGCATCCACCGTCAACCCGATGGAGCCGCTGCGCCAATACCGTTTCGAGCTCGACACGACGGATCTCTTCAACAGCACGTTCAAACAAACGTACACCACGCTCGCGCCCGGCGGAGTCGTCGCGTGGAAACCTACACTGCTCAGCAACGACAGCATGGTGTACTTCTGGCGCGTCAGCCCGGATTCGCTCACGCCTTCCGATGCGCTCGTGTGGCACCAAAGCTCGTTCCAGTTCATCAACGGGCAAACCGGCTGGGGACAGGATCATATTTTCCAGTTCACGAATGACGGCTACCAGTTCGTGCACCTCGATCGTTCTGCGAGAAATTTTGAATTCGTGAACGACGTGAAGCAGCTCAGCGTGAAGAACGGCATTTACAACGCAGCGCTGCCGTGGAATGAAGTCTGGTACAAGATCAACGGAACGACGGAGCATATTTTCTCCTGCGTATTCTCCTTCGGAGGCGGCGGCGTGAGTGTCGCGGTGATCGATCCCGTAAGCGGAAATCCGTGGTCGTATTGCGGCTCGTACGGTTACGGTCCTTACGGCAACGACGTCTGCGTGGTTTGTCCGCAGCATTTGCAGGCGTACGATTTCGTCGATACCGATTCCACTTCGCGCACGAACATCACGAACTTCATTAAGAACGTTGTGCCGCACGGTTACCGCGTGCTCATCTACAGCCAGTATTATCATTCCGCGCAGCAATACGAATCGGCGTTGCGCACGGTGCTGCGTGACAGTCTCGGCGCGGCAACAATCGGGAATGGATTGGTAGCGGACACGACCGCGTTCATTCTCTGGGGAACAAAAGGCGGCGCGCCCGGTTCTGCTACCGAAGTGATCGGCACGGCGCAGAATTCGGTCATCATGCTGCAGGATACGCTGGTGACAAACTGGAATTCCGGCTACGTCGCTTCGCCGGTGATCGGCCCTGCGATGCAATGGGGATCGTTCCACTGGAAGCAGCACGCTTCGGAGCAACCCGATTACGATTCGGTGTACGTGCAACTCTTCGGCATTACGACGAACGGCACGGAAGTGTTGCTCGATTCGTTCCCGGAAGATTCCACCGACATTCTCAACCTGCAGGCGCACGTGAACGCGACACAGTATCCGTACCTGCGCCTGATCGCGAAGATGAAAGATGATTCGAGCCGCACGCCTCCGCAGCTGGACCGCTGGCACGTGCTGTACACGCCGTATCCCGACGCGGCCGTGCATCCGCCCGTTGCGTACAGCTTTCACAACGACACACTGCAGGAAGGCGACAACGCGAAGCTGGTGATCGGCATTGAGAACATCACGCCGTGGCCGTTCAACGACAGCTTGCTCCTCACCTACTGGATTGTCGACAACAACCGCGTGAAGCATCCGCTGCCGCAGAAACTGCGCGCGCCGGTGTTCAACGGCAATTCGTGGTTTGCGGATACCGTAACGGTGAACACGACCGGTTATGCCGGTGCGAATGAATTGTGGCTCGAAGTGAATCCTGTCGGTGATGCGAATTCGCAGCCGGAACAACAGCACTTCAACAACGTGATGATGGTGCCGTTCCACGTGAGCACCGACCGCACCAACCCGCTGCTCGACGTCACCTTCGACGGCGTGCACATCATGGACGGCGATATCGTTTCCGGCAAACCGTCGATCCTCGTCACACTGAAAGACGAAAACCAATTCCTCGCGCTGAACGACACGAGCGATTTCCGGTTGTTCCTGAAAACACCTTCGCAACCGGTGGCGCAGCTGATCCCGTGGGGACCGAACGTGCAGTTCACACCGGCGGTATTGCCGTCGAACAGCTGCAAAATTCTTTTCCTGCCGAACTGCGCGGAAGACGGCAACTACGAGCTCATCGTGCAGGCGAAGGACCGTTCCAACAACCAATCGGGACTGATCGATTACCGCATCGGCTTCGAAGTCGTGAACAAACCAACGATCACGAACGTGCTCAATTACCCGAACCCGTTCACGACGTCGACGCGTTTTGTATTCACGCTCACCGGGAGTGAAGTGCCGGAAGTGTTCACCATCCAGATCATGACGGTGACGGGAAAAGTCGTGCGAGAGATCGACCGCGATGAGCTTGGCGACATTCACATCGGAAGAAACGTCACGACCTACGCCTGGGACGGCCGCGACGAATTCGGCGATCAGCTGGCGAATGGCGTTTATCTCTATCGTGTGATAACGCGGCTGAACGGGCAGGCGATCGAACAACGACAATCCGGCGCCGATCCGTATATCATCCAGGGCTGGGGCAAGATGTATCTCATGCGTTAATCATTCGTATCCTTTCTTCACAAACGGGTTATATTTCACAACATGCGGCCCCTGCTCGTTTTCATTTTTTGTTGCAGCTTTCTTTCCGCTTACGCACAGCGTTCGTTGAAGAAGAAACTGGAAGGATCGTGGCAGATAAAATCGTCCGTCAATAACGGCGTGCGCGAAACCTACGGCGACAGCGGCGACGTTTACACGTTCTTCTCCAACCGCGATTACCAGCATATTTCCTGGCTGCATCCGAAAAACGGCGGGAAAGACACGCTGCTCATCCGGCAGGGTTATTTCGATTTCTATACCGATTCCGACGACCCGGAAAAACCGCTGATCGAATTGCTGTTCTTCGGTGAAACGGACCTGTATACCGGCAGCCTGGATAATGATAAATACGAATACCGCGTGATCTTTATCGATGATTCGACGATGTTGTTCACCGATCTTGTAGAAGGCGTCAACGACACGATGTGGCTGCGCCGGATTCCTGCGAAGGAGCGCGTTCACAAAACTTCAAAAACCGTTTCTCCGAAAACGCTGTACGGCTCGTGGGAAATTCAGCAGAGCGCGATCCCTTCACAACAGGGAATGCTGCAGCGCGGTTGCACGCTGACGCTAACGGCCGATCAGCGCTATCAATTGGTGAATTTCATTTTGCGATACGATACGCTGGCGGAACATTCCCGAATGGATACGGTGGTAGAAACCGGCTTATGGACATTATCCGGCAATAACCAATTGATACTTTACAACCGGATCATCACCGACCAAGTGATGCCGGCCGATTCTTACGAAGACGAGGTGGAGCTTTACGTTGCCGATATGCGGGAAGAATCGCTCACGCTGTACACGCAGGAAAACGGTGTGCCGGTTAACCTCCGCCTGAAACGTATTCCGCAAATGAAATGGTTCGCGGTGGTGCAGCCCGTGTATTTCGACCGGAACAAGCAGCCCGTCACGGTAGTTTACGCCCGCCTCGTCAATTCGCTGGACACGACGAAAAAGATCGAGCTGCGTTCCTCCGTTGATATTACCGCCGCTTGTCCGCCGGACACCTCCTGCAAAAAATGCACGATGTACTATTCCGGATCCGTAATGTATGCAACAGATACTTCGCTTTTTTTCGGGACGACCCGGGAAGAGCGTGAGTTTACACTGCGCAACGGAACGGAAGGTTCACTTTCGCATTCCTATTCGGCAGCTTCCCGCACGATCGAATTGCCGGTCCGCACCATTCAATCGCTGACTTACATTTCCCCGGCCCGTTTGCGCGCGCAAACCTTTTTCGGAACGTTTGCCTTCTGTTCCTTCCTATCCGCAGTTATTGTAGCTCCATTGGCCAGCATCAACTACAGTCATTGGACGTTCAACAAACAACGTTATTTCACGATTGCCGGAATAGGCCTTGCCGGTGTAGTTGTCGGCGTTCCTCTCGCTTCTGTTTTTTCCGAGCGGAATTACCTGCTGACTACAAAGCACGGTTTCAAAAGCAAAAAATACTGGTACATCGAAGTGTTCTGAGTGATGAACGCTGCGTCCGGAGTATTATCGCTTAACAATAAAACTCCCAACTCCGAACTCTTAACTCCGAACTCCCGACTATCTTTACGCCTTATGCGCGGCAAACTTTTCCTGCTCAGTTTTCTCAGCGCGGCTTTGCTGACTGCAGCCTGGCCGACGTGGGGATTTACGCCGCTGCTGTTCATCGCGTTCATTCCGCTGCTGTACGTGCAACACATCGTGAGCAGCGATAACCGTCTTCGCGCACGTCATCTTTTCCTCTATTCGTATCTCGCGTTCGTAACGTGGAATGCGCTCACGACCTGGTGGATCTGGAACGCTTCTGCCGGTGGTGCGATAATGGCCATCGTCAGCAACGCGCTGCTGATGGCGTTCGTATTTCTCATCTATCACAAAGTCAAACGCGCGCTGCCCGAACGTCTCGGCGCTTTTGCGCTCATTCCCATCTGGATCGGTTTCGAATTTCTCCATCTCGACTGGGACCTCACCTGGCCGTGGCTGACGCTGGGCAACGGTCTCGCGAAACAATACACGTGGATCCAGTGGTACGAATACACCGGCGTTTTCGGCGGAAGCTTGTGGGTGCTGCTCGTGAACGTGCTGCTCTTCGAATTGCTGGTGCATCGCAACACGCTGCTGCGCCCGGCACTGCTGCGCGGATTGTACGCGGGAATTGTCGGATTGCTGCTGGTGCTGCCGGTGACGATCTCGCTGATCCGTTACCACCATTTCGACGTAACGAAGAATACGACGGCGCCCGTTTCGGTGGTCGTCGTGCAGCCGAACGTCGATCCGTACATCAAATTCAGCGGCGACTTCCGCGATCAGCTCGAACAGATGCTTTCACTCGCAGCGGATAAAGTCGACAGCACGACGGACTATCTCGTTTTCCCGGAAACGTCATTGACGGAAGACATCTGGGAACAGCAGATCAGCAGCTCGTGGAGCATTCATCGCCTCGAGAAATTCCGCGCGAATTTTCCGCACCTGACGATCATCGCCGGCGCATCCACCGGAAGAGAATACGGCCCCAACGAACAACGTTCTGCAACGGCGCGCAAGTACAAAACGATGGACGGCTGGTTCGACGTGTACAACACCGCGCTGCAGGTCGACTGCACGTCCACGCCACTGATCTATCACAAGTCGAAGCTCGTTCCCGGCGTGGAAAAAATGCCGTTCCCGAAAGTGCTCGGCTTCCTCGAAGATCTCGCGATCGATCTCGGCGGCAGCACGGGAAGCCTCGGCGTGCAGGACGAACGCACCGTTTTCAAAACGCCGAACGGTCACGGAAAAATTGCGCCGGTCATTTGTTACGAATCCATTTACGGCGATTACGTGGGCCAGTACGTGCGCAACGGCGCCGATTTCATCTTCATCATCACCAACGACGGCTGGTGGGGCGACACGCCGGGCTACAAGCAGCACCTGCTCTACGGCCGCATGCGCGCGATCGAAACCCGCAAAAGCATCGCCCGTTCCGCCAACACCGGCATCTCCTGTTTCATCGACCAGCGCGGCGACATTCATCAGCCGCAGCCGTGGTGGACCGCCGCCGCTATCAAAGAAACGCTCTATTCCACCGAAGGCGAAACCTTCTATACGCGCCACGGCGATTACATTGCGCGGGCCATGCTGTGGATTGCTTTCGCGGCGATCGGCTACACGCTTTTCCGCTGGATTCGAAAGCGTTTCAGCCGCCCTTCCTGAACGAAGTCTTTAAAACATAGTGTCCTCTGTGAAGACCTCTGTGTAACTCCGTGGTTAAAGCGGCATTTTCACGCTATTTCTGAACCTCTCCCGCAGCCTGCCCCACCTTCCTTATTGACCCCGCTCTATCCGCGCAATTATTTTTCCAATTAACAATCAATGCGTTAAAGCCCAAAACCTGTATCGATTTCATTTAATATGTTTACTTATTATATTTGTACATACTAAAACAAAATCACCATGTGGACGAGATCACACACCATCATCACCAAAGAAGCGAGCAAAGAACAGCTCTGGAAACTTTTCGCCGACGTCAACAACTGGCATAGCTGGGACGAAGGCATTGAATTCGCGAAAATGGAAGGCCGCTTCGAAAAAGGAAATCATTTCATCCTGAAACCGAAAGGCGGGCCGAAAGTGAAGATCGAGCTCATCGAAGCCACCGAGAACAAAAGCTTCACCGACCGCACGCGTTTTCCATTGGCAAAAATGTTCGGCAACCACCGCTTCGAAGAAACGCCGGAAGGATTGAAAGTCACCACGACGATGACCGTGACCGGCCCGCTCGGATTTCTCTGGCGGAAGCTCGTAGCGCAGGATATCGTAAATTCATTGCCGCAGGAAATGGTCCAGCAGGCCAGGACCGCCAGCCGGTTATGAAATCAGAAAACGATCCGTTCAGCTTCGAACACGCTAATGACAGCCCGGGCTTTTTGCTCTGGCAGGTGACGAGCATCTGGCAGCGGGAGATCCGCAAAGCGCTCGACAAATTCGGCATCACGCATTCGCAGTTCGTTTTGCTGGCGAGCATTTACTGGCTCTCGCTGCAGAAGAAAGACGTCACGCAGGTGCTGCTTTCCGCGCACACGAAGATCGACCCGATGACGACGTCGACGGTCTTGCGCACGCTGCAAACCAAAGGCTATGTCCGCCGCGAAGCGCACGCCACGGATACGCGCGCCAAAAGCATCGCGCTCACCGAAGAAGGAAAAAAGCTCACGAAGCTGGCCGTGAAAACTGTGGAAAAATTCGACGACGAATTCTTCGCACCGCTCGGCAGCCAGCTTTCTTCTTTCAATAAAAAGCTCGTCGTATTGCTGCAGGATAAGGAAGGCAAACGCAGCTGAGCGCTTCTGCCGGTTGATCCTGGCGCCCATTTATGGAATCGCCGTTGTCGCGGCATCTTTCTTGCAGTAACTTGGTAAAAATTACGGTGCAGGCCGGCTGTGTCTTTGCAGATCAGCAGCCGTTATACCACCCACGCACCGTCAACGATCACACTGCATGCGAGCCCGTCTGTTTCTGCTTTTTCTTTTTTCCGTTCTTTTCTCTGCCGCGAAAGCGCAAAACCTCGTCGTGAACGGCGGTTTCGAATCGGCGACCAGCCCGGCGATCTCCACCTGGCCGCACGAAAATCCTCCCGGCACCGACGTCGTCAACGGATGGTACACGCCCACGCGCGCCACGCCCGACTACTACAACTCCGACCGTTCCGTTTGCGACGGTTTTCCCATTGCGCTCGCACGCACCGGTGAAGGTCGCGCAGCAGTGATCTGCGGTATGCGTCCGCAATTGCCCGGCGTTTACAATTACAAAGAATACCTCCAGGGCTCGCTCACCGAACCGCTGCAGGCCGGCAAAAAATACAACGTGCGGTTTTTCGTTACGCTCGATTGCTCTTCGCAATTCACCTCCACAGGACTCGGCGCCTATTTCTCCACGGAGCCGGTGCGCCGCGACAACAAAGAGCGCATCAACGTGAAACCGCAGGTGATCAGCTACCAGAAGATCACGTACGCCGACGGCTGGACGGAAATTTCCGGCAGCTTCATTGCCAATGGCGGCGAACGTTACCTGATGATCGGCAGTTATTCCGACACGTCGGTGATCGAGCTCTCCTCGCTTGGACAACACCCGATGACGTTCTTCGCTTCGCCGCACATCCGCCAGAACGTGTACATGTACGTCGACGATGTTTGCGTGAGCCCCGCAGAAAGTGATGTGTGCGGCTGCAAGAAAAAAGAAGAGCCGAAAATAAAATCCGAAGCGCATTATTTTCTCTTCCTGCTCGACGTTTCCAATTCGATGGGCGAATCCGGCAAGCTCAAGCTGCTGAAGAAACAGATGAAACGTTTCGCCGACAGCCTCGGCACCGGCAACCAGGTCGGCATCATGACATTCTCGGATCACACGCAAATGCTGCTGCCGTTCACCGACGCCGGCAACAAAGAGAACCTCTCGAAAACGCTCGACAAAATGGACGCCAGCGGCAGCACCAACGGCGAGCTCGCATTGCGCAGGCTGGTGAAGATGCTCGATTCGCTGAAGCTGCCCGGCCATTGCCACGTCATCCTCGCCACCGACGGCATCTTCGAGATCAGCAAGCGACAAAAAACAGAAACCGATTCCTGCTTCGTGCGCAACCAGGCCACGTTGTGCGTGCTGCAATTCGGCGACAATAAAAACGCCGACCTCGAAGAGCTTTCGCACAGCATTCCATCAAGCACGTATCATTTCGTCAGCAAGAAAAACATCGACGCCGTCATCGACGAACAATTGCCGGAAGACGCGCCCCCGCCGCCACCCGTCCCGCACGATCATGAAGTCGTGTATTACACGTCGGTAGAAAACCTCACCGGCATGGAATACGTGCGCCTCTTCCTCCAAAGCAATCCCGACGACGAGTTCGACAAGATCCCGCGGAAGTAAGCCGCAGATTACGCTGATTCACGCAGATTTTTTCTCGTTTGTTCGAGCGAAGAAGTCTGCCTGTTCAAGCGAGGCTGAGAAGCATTCCCCTGCTTGTTCGAGCGAAGTCGAGAACCATTTTCATCAACGCTGCTAACAGTTCCCCATTCTTCAAAAAAATAATCAGAAGCAGCAACTCCTGCATTCCCCATCACCAATCGTCCCGCCTTACACTGCAAGTCCTCGCCGTCCCGTCTCCGGGCTTTTCGTTTCAGTCGGGGCTATTTAGAACCTTCCGCAACGCTGATGAACAGAGCCACAGATTACACTGATGCACGCAGATTTTTTCTCTGCGTCCTCTGCGCCTCTGCGGCGTTATTTAATCTGCGCCAAAAAAACGGCGCAGCATCCGAAGACACCGCGCCGTCACTTTACTCCGCATCTACCAATTTACTGTTTGATGACGGTGATGTTGAATTTCGTATTCGCCGGGAACGTGCCGCTCGCCGCATTGATCACCCAGTTCGTGCCGCTCCACGTCACGTACCATCCTGACGACACTGCGCTCGCCGGCGTCACCGTTACCAGATCCGTCGAAGCATTCGCCTGCGTCGTGTTCGGGATCGTGAACGTCGCTGCCGAAGCGCCCATCGTTTGCTGGAAAGCCGTCGGTCGCGTGCCGGAAACTTTCACCGGACCGTCGAGCTGCAGCGAATTTCCCGAAGTGGAAGAAAAATATCCGCCGGTGCCCGAAGAGCTGTTCTGCCCGCGGATCGCGTTGCCCGTGCCCATCGTTTGTCCGACGACAGCGCTGTTCGTGTTCGAAGAAGAAGAAAGGTAGAACACGCCGCCGTTGCCCGTTCCGTTCGAAGTTGCAAACAGCACGTTCGCACCGCTGCTCGCATTCGCAAGTTGAAACTGCGCGACCAGGCCCGTACCGATCGTCGTCGCGTCGATTGCGGGATTCGAATTTCCGCCGGATGAAACCGCGAAATAAGCAGCAGGGCCCGATCCCATAGTGATCGCATTCAGCGCAGGACCGGTACCGTTCGTTTGCGCTGTCAACGCCGGACTGCTGTTCGCGCCTGCATTCACAATGAAAATACCGGCGCTTCCTGTGCCTGTATTTGAACCGTAGAAGGCTGAGCCGCTGCCGTTGTGCGTCGCGAGAACACCGTCAACGTTGCTCGATGAATTGTTCACGATGAAATAAGCCGCACGGCCCGTTCCCTGCGTTTCGCAACGAATGCCGGGACCACCGCCGTTCGTCCAGATGTCAGCGCCGATGCCTGCGACGTTCGACGAGTTCGTGATGTACGAACGGAAGTTGTCGCCCGTTGCCGTGCTGTTCAACACGTGCAAACGCGCAGTAGGCGCAAGACTACCGATGCCGATGTTGGAACCGGCGTTGTACATGTTCGTGCCGCTTACGATCCACTGCGAACCGTCCCAGTACGGCATCACGCCAAGCGATGTTCCATTCGGAAGCAATCCCGTTGCACCTGTTACTCCCTGCGGACCCGCAGGACCTTGCGCGCCCGTGAGTCCCGTCGGACCTGTAGCGCCCATCGCGCCCGGAGCGCCCTGCGGACCTGTCGGGCCATCCGCACCCGAAGGACCAGTAGCGCCCGGCATTCCCTGCGCGCCGGTGGCGCCCGTCGGACCTGCGGGAGAATTCGCAGCATACAACGCATACGGAACGCTCAGCAGCTGCGACACGCCCATCATCGTGAACGTATTGCCGCCGGTGGGATCGAATTCCACCTGCAGAAATTTCGATCCGCTTGCCCAGTTGATGCTCGACATCGAACCGGTGACAACAGTGCCGCCGCCGATCTCGAGGTTCGCAAGACCGAATGCGTTCGTCGTGAGCGTTTGCGTTTCCTGGTAAACGACCGGACCGGAAGTGGAACCGTCGAGAATGCTCAGGCGGAACGAAACACTTTGGTTGGCGAGTGCTACGCCGGCGCTGTTACGCGCGATGGTTTGATAATTGAATTTCTGCGGCGCCTGCGCGAATGAAGTTGCGGCGAAGAACAACGCAGAAAAAAGAACGAAGATTTTTTTCATCAGTAGAGAAGGTTTAGTGGACAATGCTGATCGTTTGTGTAAAGCGAGAAGCGACGCCGCTCTGCGGAAGGAACGTGACCATCACTTCGTAAAGGCCGGTGGCGACGGCAGGCAGCTCCAGCGTTTGCAGGTTGCTGCCGGTTTCCATCGGGACGATGACCGGGAGCATCACTTCGTTGCCCTGCATGTCGAACAGCGTGATGCGCAGCTCGCCGCGTTCGGCAGCGTTGAAGGAAAGATGCAGCACGTCGCTGGCGGGATTCGGGAACGAAGAAAAACCGGTCCCCGTTTCATTCAGCGGCGCGATGCCGACACCGGTGATATCGGGTTGCTGAAAGCCCTGCGTGAGCACGGCGGTTGCGTTGGAATACGTTTCCACGGCCGCCATCTCGCCGATCGTCAGCGAAAGCGAGTAGCCGCCGGCAGAATAGAAAGCGCCGCCGGTAGCGATCACCTGAGGGCTGGTGCTTTGCGCGCGGGCGAAACAACAGCAGCCTGTTGCGATCAGCAAGAGGTAAAAAGGAAGTTTCATGGTCGATGCGATTTGCGGATTTCGCATCAATGTTAGACCATGTTATTGCGGCCAGAAACGGGAAATGAGAAACTGCGGGGAACGGATGAGAAACTGCGGGGATAAAAAGAGAAGATGCAGGCTAATAGTTTTACGCTAACATGTCTTTATTTTCAACTGCAGACGGATTGGTTTCACGTTGCCTAATACGTTCTTTGACTTTAAAAAAACCCTTTATCCCATAAACAAAAGAAATAATCATCAAAATCACCCAAAGCGTTGATTTATCCCCTTTGGGAGAGAAACTATGTATCCATTTATAAATTATAAACGACCCGACAAGAGGAATGATTACCACCTGAATAATCACTGCGATTGTCTTGAAAAATCCTGTAATCTTTTCATTATAAAGCCAAAGGCCAATTCTAAAAGAGAGATGTTTTATTACCAGCAAAACAAAAAAGACAATGAGCACAAAAAAGAGTAGGCCTTCATAATTAGCAAAGCCGATTATCCATTGTTCGGAGTCATTCATTTTGCTCGTTGTTAATTTAGAACAAATACGTTTCTAAGCTCTTTTCGCCAGACGCTGCAGCACCACCGCTTTCTTGCGCGTGGAAACTTCAATCGATGTTCCGTCTTCCAGCACGAGATAACCGCCTTCGCCTTTGAGATATTTACTCACGAAGCGAAGATTCACCAAATGCGAATTATGCACGCGGCAAAAATTGGCGTCCTCCAGCAGCGTTTCGTATTCCTTCAGCGTGCGCGACACAACGAGCTTTTTCCCGTCTTTGAAATAAAACTCGCAGTAATTCGAATCCGACTGGATGCGCACGATATCGTCGGGAAAAACGAATTGATAACCTTCTGAAGTCGGCAGCGCGATCTTCTGTGCGCCCGGCGAACGGAAATTAGCAAGCAGCTCGTTCAGTTGCGAGCCGAGCTGGTGTTGCTTCCGCGCAGCATGCTTCGTTTCGAAATTCGCGACGCACTTCTTCAGCTCTTCCGGATCAACAGGTTTGAGCAGGTAATCGAGCGCACTGAAACGGAACGCACGCAACGCATATTGATCATACGCCGTGATGAATACGACATCAAAGTCAATTTTCTCCAATGATTCCAGCATCGCGAAACCGTTCATCACCGGCATCTCGATATCGAGAAAAACCAGATCGGGCCGCAGCGATGCAATGGCGGCCAGTCCTTCTTTCGCAGAACTGCATTGCGAAACGACATGCAGCTGCGGCGCCACCGTGATTAATTTCCCAAGCAGCGCTTCCCGGCTGCGGGCTTCGTCGTCGATAAGAATGCAGGTCGCGCTCATGAGTTTTTAGGGATCAAGGGCAAACGCAGGATGACGCGCGTGCCGGCAGGTTTTCCTTCGTTATCGAAAAGGTCTTCCGTTTCGGCTTCCGCTTTGGCGCCGCTGGTAAAATTAAAAATATCGATACGCTCGTTCGTGACCTGCGTTCCCAGCGAACGATGACCGGGACGATTCCGCGCACGCAATTCCGCCGACGCGGCACGACCGATGCCGTCATCTTCCACCACGATCTTCAGCTGATCGTTTTCAATCGTCATCGTGATGCGCAGGAAACCTTTTCCTTCTTTGTGACGCAACCCGTGCAGGATCGCATTTTCCACGAACGGCTGCAGCAGCAACGGCGGCACGAGATAATCCTCCGCAGGCAACAGCTCGTCGATTGCGACCGAATAATCGAAATGGCCATCGAAACGTTCGCGCTCGAGCTGCAGGTAAATTTCCAGCGCCTGCACGTCGGTCGACAACGGCACGAGGCGATGCGTGGAATTTTCGAGCACCATGCGGATGAGCCGCGAAAATTTATTCAGGAACGCGGAAGCCTTTTCATAATCGCGCTGCATCACCAATGCGTCAATCGTGTTCATGCAGTTGAAAATGAAATGCGGGTTCATCTGCGCACGCAGCGCTTTCATTTCCGCTTCCGCCACCTTCTGGTTGAATTCCGTTTTCTGCCGCTCTTCTTTGCGAATGCGATTAACGGATCGCCGGTACAGCAGGAACACCAGCAGCGCGATCGCCAGCGCCGACGACAAACGGAACCATCCCGTTTTCCAGAAAGGCGGCGTGACGTGCAAACGAAAAATTCCTTCCTGCGTATTCCAGACGCCATCCGCGTTTGCCGCTGTCACATGGAAAACATAATCGCCGCCGTCGAGGTTCGTGTACGTCGCAAAATTTTTATTGCCGGCCTCCACCCAATTATTATCGAATCCTTCGAGGCGATAACGATAATGCACGCGTTTCGGCTGCGAATAATCCGGCGCAGCAAATTCAAACGTGAGAATGTTTTGTCGGTACGAAAGCGTCAGCGGGAACTGCGCAATGCTGTCGCGGTCGAACAGCACCGGTGAAGCAAAAACACGAAAGCCCGTCATGAACGCCGGCGCGGAAAAAGGATTTTTATCCAGCTGCCCCGGCGTGAACAGTTGCACGAGATCGGGCCAGCCTAAATACACTCTTCCGTTTTTCCCGGGATATAAATTATCGACCGTATTATCAGGCAAGCCGTCTTCCTTCCGGAAATTCCGCATCGTTTTTGTCGCCGGATCAAAACACGTCAGTCCGCCGCGCATCGACACCCACACGTGATCCTGCGCATCGACGAGCACACGGAACGCCTGGTCGCCGGCCAGCCCCTGCTCCTGCGTGTACGCTTCGTATTTTTTCGTCGCCGGATCGAACACGCATAATCCCGCAATGTGCGCGATCCAGATGCGGCCTTTCGAATCTTCGCCGATGCCGCCGCAATACGCCACGGGCAATTCTTTTTCAAACGTCGTGAACCGCTCTGTTGCCGGATCGAAGCAACCGATGCCGCGTGTCTTCGTGGTAAACCAGAATCGTCCGTCATGCGCCAGCAATAATTCGCGCATCCGGTTCTCCTCGCGATGCGAACTGTCGCTGATGACTTTGAACAATTTCATTTGCTCCGTCGACGGATCGAAGCGCAATAACCCGCCGCGTGTCGCCATCCACAAAATGCCATGTGCATCTTCGGTGATTGACGAAACGTAATCTTCGAAAACGTTCTTCGCGCCGTCGCCGCCATTCGGCCGGAACCATTTCGCTTTTCCTGAAATTGTATCGAGCAGGAAAAAACCGAAATCGTTTCCGAACCACGTGCGGCCGCTATGATCCTGGAAAAAACAGCGCACGAGATCCTTCGGAATATCCGTGTGCTGCGGCGCAGGAAATTGGTTGTAGCGTCGCAAAATTTTCCGCGAGGCACGATCGTACAGCGCCAACCCGCCCGGCTCCATCGCCAGCCACAACCGGTTTCCGGAAGGGTCACGCGCATCTTCCGTCACGACATTCACCGAATAGGAATGTTCCGGCTGCAGCGGCGTTACCGGGAAACTTTCGAAACGCTGCGCATACCGGTCGAGTTGGTTGATGCCGTGCGGAGAAAGCGCCCACAACGCACCGTCCGTCGATTGAAAAAGCTGTCCCGTGTAATTATCCGACAACGAATACGGATCGGCAGGATCGTGACGGTACGCCGTGAATTGTTTCGTGCGCTTGTTGAAGATCATCACGCCGTTGTCCGCCGTCGACAGCCACAGCCAGTCTTCTTCGCCGGGACGGTTCCGCCATTCGATGTCGAGCACGATGTTGTTGAAGTTCTGCTGCGCGTTGGTTTTGAAAACGAACGTTTCGACACGACCGTCATTGGGAAAATAATGACGCAGCCCCGAGCCCCATGTCGCGATCCAAAGTGTTCCGTCGACATCTTCGGAAATGGTCTGGATGACGTTGTCCGTAAACTTCGTCGTGAACGGAGCGCCGGAAGAAGGCAACAGCGAGCCGCTGAATTTTTTCGTCGCACGATCAAAAAGAAAAAATCCGCTCGCCGACCCGATGTAAAATTTTCCGTCGTGCGTTTCGAGCAGCGCGCCGATTCCCCACTCCTGCTGCGCCTGCGAAGCCGGACCGAACAGCGAATAAGTCGTCACCGCCAGCGTTGCAGGATCGATGCGCCCGAGCCCTTCGATGCAGCTGAACCAGATCACGCCGCTGTGGTCTTCGTACAGCCGGTGGCACCAGCGCTTCTCTTTTTCCTTCGTGTACGAATTGATCACGCGAAAGCCATGCCGGTGCTCGTCGTAAAGCGCAATGCCGTTGTTCGTGCCCGCCCACAATCTTCCCTGATGATCCATCAGCAGCGAGAGCACGACATTCGAAGGCAACGAAGCCGCGTCGTTCTCCGCATGACGAAAATTTTTCACGCGCTGCCCGTCGAAAAGATCCAATCCATTCTGCGTGCCCACCCACAAAAACCCGCGCGGGTCCTGCGCCATGCAGTTGATCTCGTCGGAAGAAAATCCGTCGGCCGTCCCAAAATGATTCCAGCGAAGAAACGCCGGCTCCGCGGAAAGTGAAACATTCCACAACAAAAACAAAAGCAAAACGAAGCGGCGCATTGCGGCTAATGTAGAAAATTGTTGACGGTTGGTTAGTTGGTTAGGTTGGTAAGAAGTTCTTAAGTGCCTAAAGTGTCTTAAGTGGTAAACCTCATTCCCCCGCAGCCTGCCCATATTCTCACGCATCTACCATTCACCCAACCAACTCATCCAACCATCTTTCGTATTTTTGCCACCCCGCTATGAAAACCGGTGTTCTCCTCATCAATCTCGGCACTCCCGACAGCCCTTCGACGCCCGACGTGCGCAAGTACCTTCGCGAATTTCTTTCCGACGGTCGCGTCATCGACATCAATCCCGTCGGACGCTGGGCGCTGGTGAACCTGATCATCGCGCCGTTCCGCGCACCGAAATCCGCGAAGCTGTACAAAAAGATATGGACGGACGAAGGTTCTCCGCTGCTCGTACACGGTCTTGCGCTGAAGAAGAAGCTGCAGCAGGCGCTCGGTGAAAATTACGTCGTGGCATTCGGCATGCGGTATCAATCGCCTTCGCTCGAAAGCGCGCTGGAAGAATTGCGGAAAGCACGCGTTGAAAAGATCATCGCCGTTCCGCTTTATCCGCAGTATGCCTCTTCCACCACCGGCTCCACTGTCGAAGCGCTGATGAGCCTGCTGCGCAAATGGGAAGTAGCGCCCGCGCTCGACGTCCTCTCGCGTTTCCATCACCGCAGCGAATACCTCGACGCCGTTATCGCTTCCGCGAAAAATTTCAACCCCGCCGATTACGATCACGTGCTGTTCAGCTTTCACGGCATTCCCGAACGGCACATCCGCAAAAGCGACGCGTACTACGGCGACGGAAAATGCAGCTTCGGCGCCTGCTGCGAAACGCCGCGTGAAGGAAATCAATTCTGCTATCGCGCGAATTGCGTGCAAACCGCCAACACCGTTGCCCAACGGCTCGGCATCGCAAGAGAGCGTTACACCGTCAGCTTCCAGTCGCGGCTCGGGAAAGATCCGTGGGTGCAGCCGTACTCCGATGCGGAGATCGTGCGTCTCGCGAAAGAAGGAAAGAAAAAGATCCTCGCGTTCTCCCTCGCTTTCGTCGCCGATTGTCTTGAAACGATTTACGAGATCGGCGTGGAATACGATCATCTTTTCCGCGAGAACGGCGGAGAGAAAGTGCAGCTGGTGCCCAGCCTCAACAGTTCGGAAGAATGGGTGAATGCGCTGAAGGCGATGGTTACGGAGCGGAGCCTTCGTACTTAATCTTTTTCACTGAGCCGTCCTGGAATTCCGCCACCGGACGGAAGGTCCGCGACTCCACTTCTTTTTTCGGGAGAATGATCACTTTCGCACCCGGGCGAAGATCGATGCAAATGACTTTTTCCTTATCGCGTTTCGCTTCGATCTCAAAACGCAGGCTGTCCATGTAGCCGCTGGTAAATTGCGGCGCAAGATTTTTTTCGCAGACGACCTGGTAGGTGCCGGAAGGTGCGGACGGTCGCGCGTCGTTGAAAATATGTTTCGCCGCGAGAATGGAAACGGGAAGAATAGAAACGGATGAAACAACGACCGCAAATCGTTTGAGTAAATCCATTGTAATGCAGGGTTCAGGTGTGCCGCTTTCGTTTACGTATTCCGTATCGAAAGGTTAGGGTTGTTGATTTCTTTTTACAGTGGGGACACCATAAAAGGAAAGAGGGTTATTGACGGATGAGCTTTCCGTTCATGACTTCAGCGCCCGTGCGTACCTGTACAGTATACACGCCGTTGGCAAGATCGGAAAGATCGATTTCGCAGCTGTTGGCGCCGTTACGCGCGTTGCAGGCAATGTTCTTTACTTCGCGACCGAACTGGTCAAGGATCACGATCTGCGTGGTTCCTTCGACCGTAGCGCTGTAGCCGATCAGCACGGAAGCCGTTGCCGGGTTCGGCTGGATCGAAACGCCCGATACCGGGATGGGATTCACCTGCACGGAAATTGTGCCGCCGTCTTTCACGTCACCGGAACGATCCACCTGCTTGAGGCGATAATAAACCGTTCCTGTCGGCGGCGACGTATCGAAGCATTCGTATTCCAGCGATTGCGTGCTGTTGCCATTGACAGCTTTGGTAGAAACCGTAGCGACCGGTGCATACGTCACGCCGTCGGTCGTGCGTTCGACCACGAAATAATCGTTGTTGCTTTCCGTAGCGGTTGCCCACTCGATGTGAACGCGGTCTTTATCGTCCTGGTAATCGCCGCGGACATACAGCATTTCCACCGGCAGCACGCAGCTGGAAACCGTTACGGTGATGCTGGCGGTACGAACAGCGCCACAGGCATCGGTCACGTTCACCGTATAATTGTAAGTGCCGTTGGTGCAGCTGTAGAAGCTGATGGTGGAAGAGGTAGCGCCCGTGCTCCACGCGTAGGTGTAACCGGGCACGCCGTATTGCGCCTGCGGATCGAGCGTGGTGGACGTGCAGCAGGTGGCGGTCACGTTCGTGGAGCCGCTGCCGGTCGCAGTGTTGCCGAGCGTCTGCAGGGTCGAACCGGAAACAGTAACGGTCCAGGTATTATTGACCGTGCGCAGGTAAGCCGCCGAGCAACCGCTTGCCCAACCGAAACAATCGATGTTTTTGACGTAGAAAGAGAGCGTTTGGTTGCTGCAGCTGGGCGTAACGCAGGTGATCAGCCATGGCGCATTGAATCCCGAACCGGAGCAGGTACCGGAAGCATTTGCGTTACAGGAATACCAGTTGTTGGTATTGGCAGGATCTTCACCGCAGGGGCCCACGAACCGGAAGCCGCCATCCGACATCCAGGCGGGTGAAAATGCGCGATAGCTGGCGCCCCACACGACGTTGGTGGGTGTTGCACCTCCGGGGAACGTTACGTTGAGCGGACCACCAAGGCAATACACGGTGGATGTCGCGCAATATCCGTTACCGGGAGAATAGATCGAGAACCCGATGGAGCCTGCGGAATAGGTTGCGGAAGCGCTGACGGCAGGATCGATCGTAACGGGATAAACGCGTGCAGGATCAAGCAGCCAGGAAGAGCTGATGAGCGTGCGGATGATGTACGTATTTCCATTGGCAATAACCTGGTAAGCCCAGTCACCGCGGATGCCGCGTACGGAAGTATTGGCATCCCACGCAAACACCGGCGACCTGCGCGCGACTTCCTGCCCGGTGGCAACGTCGGCAATGAAGAGTTCGCCTTTCCAGAATCCATCGGGGGTGATCGTACCGCCGGTAATTGTATCGCGGAAGAGCGCATAACCGGCCGGCAGCGTGATCTTGTCGTTGAAACCGAGCCAGGTGTTCGGCTGAACGGCAGGCGCGGTAGCCAGCAGGTAATTCGTTTCGATCGAATTCACATCGAACAGCACTTCGCGCGTAACGCCGGGCCAGATGTTTTCGGTTTTCATTCCACCGCCACCGACAGACGATGCGGTGAAGTCGGCATTACCGGAAAGCAGCGTCGATGCCGATGCGGTAACTTCATAAAGGCCGGGATCGCGATTGAACTGCAGCGGCAAACCGGGAAGCAGCTCGAGCGTGGTCGTGCCATCAGTCGCATTAAGCGTTGCGGGAGACGGCATCTGGGAAGCCTGGTACAGACCGTTGCCCGCCGGTTGCAGGTTGGGGTCGACGGAGCGCATCCGGTTGTTGGCGTCGGTATAATTGAAATTATCCGCGGAGGTCTGAACGTAAAACTTTGTTCCGTGGCTGCCGTTCTTTACAAAATAACGGGACGTCGGCGTACGCTTCTGCAGCAGCTCGATGCAATCGGTGCAGGGCGCATTGTAAGGAAGCACGCCATATTCGGGATGATCGTGATATGAATCGGGTGTGAGGCTGTCCAGCTCGGCAGTAATAACCTGGTGGTGATCCGGGAATGAATTAAAGTTCGGATGAAACACCTCCATGCCTCCGCTCGTGTCGGAGACGGCGAGCTGTGCCGAAGCGGAAAAAGAAAAAATCAGCAGGACCGAGAAGATCAGTAAACGTGGAGTCATCGCCGGGGGAATTTGCCTTTCAAAAGTATAACAAAAAAAAGCGCATTCCCATTAAAATCCCATGAAGAGCCGCGACTGTTGATAATTCTTTTCTCCGAACGGCCGGGCCATAAATTCCGGTTACTTTTGCCCGTGCAGGAAACGCCGATACATTCACCGGAAATTGATGAATCCTTCGTCCGCCGGTTAGCGCTTTTGACGGGCGATTTTCCGCAGGCCGGTCTCCTGCTTTCCAACGGGGCGCCCGGTGCGGAAACGGAACTGCTCGCCGGTTTCGGCGCACGGCAACTGCTGAGCTTCGAACAGCCGGGCCATTGCTTCGAAGCGCTGCAAAATTTTCAACCGGAAAAGCTGCTGCTGGGCCATTTCTCCTACGACCTGAAAAATGAAACGGAAGCGCTTGCGACGTCGCATCCTGACGGTGTCGGTTTTCCCGTGATGACTTTTTTCGAGCCGGAACATCTCGTGCGAAAAAATAAAGACCAGGCACTACAGCTTTCGCACGATCTTCCTCAGCCCTCCACTCCTTTTCAAAAAACCGCAGCAGTTGCTTCGCTCCGGCAACGCACGCCGAAAGCGGAGTACCTGCAGATCGTCAAACGACTGCTGCAGCACATTCACCGCGGCGATATTTACGAGATCAATTATTGCATCGAATTCTTCGCTGAGAATGTTTCACTCGATCCGCGCGAATTGTTTCTCCGGCTCAACCGCATTGCCGGCGCTCCGTTCTCCGCGCTGTACCGCAACGGCGATCGCTGGCTGATCTGCGCGAGCCCGGAACGTTTTCTTCTGAAGAAAGGAAAGCGCATTCTTTCGCAGCCGATCAAAGGCACACGTCCCCGCGGAAAATCGCCGGAAGAAGATGCGGCGCTGGCCATCGCGCTGCGCAACGATCCGAAAGAGCAGAGTGAAAACATCATGATCGTCGACCTCGTACGCAACGACTTTTCCCGCATCGCCGCGCGCGGTTCCGTGCACGTCGACGAGCTCTTCGGCATTTACTCTTTCCCCACCGTGCACCAGATGATCTCGACCGTCAGCGCCGAACTGAAAGAAGGAGTTTCTCCAGTAGAAGCCATACGCGCGTCTTTCCCGATGGGCTCCATGACGGGCGCGCCGAAAGTGCGGGCGATGCAGCTCGCGGAAGAATACGAACAAATGCGTCGCGGACTTTATTCCGGAGCGGTCGGTTATTTCACACCCGAAGGCGATTTCGATTTCAACGTCGTCATCCGCAGCATTCAGTACAACGCAGCGACGGGCTATCTTTCTTTTATGGTCGGCTCTGCGATCACTGCGAATGCCGATCCGGAAAAGGAATACGAAGAATGTTTGTTGAAAGCAGGTGCGTTGCTGAAAGCGCTGGGGACGGAATGGATTTGAGAGCAAATTTGATTTAATAAAAAGCAGACCTCGAAGGTTAAAAAAACCTTCGAGGTCTGCTTTTTATAATTGACTCTTGAATCGCTACGGCTGGTCGTAATCCACCACGACGCGTTCCGTAACCGGATGCGACTGGCAGGTGAGGATATAGCCCTGCTCCACTTCTTCATCGGAGAGCGCGTAGTTCATATCCATCTTCACTTTTCCTTCCATCACTTTCGCGCGACAGGTGCAGCATACAGCTCCTTTGCAGGCGTACGGCGCATCCAGTCCGCCGTCGAGAGCAGCATCGAGGATCACCTGTCCGTCCGAAGGAAGGTCGATGTTCAGCTCTTCGCCATCCATGATGATGGTGACTTTGCTGACAATCTTTTCCGAAGACGCAGAAGCCGCTTCCGCTTTTTTCACGTCTTCGAGAACGGTGGTGAAATATTCGATATGGATTTTCTTCGGATCGGCTTTTAGATTCGTGAGCACGTTCTTCACGTTCTCCATCATCGGGCCGGGACCGCAGATGAAATATTCGTTGTCTTCGTTGAGGCCGATGTGATTTTCGATCAGCGCTTTCACTTTGTCTACCGAAAGCACGCCGGTGTACAATTCGGGCAGGCCGCTCTTCGGTTCCTCGAGAACGTGATAAACTTTCAGGCGATCGATATGCGAAACAGCCAGTTCATCGAGTTGCGCGCGGAAGATCGTAGAAGCTTCATCGCGGTTGCCGTAGATCAGCGACACGCGACTCATCGGTTCAGCGCTAAGCACCGACTTGAGGATCGACAGCATGGGCGTGATGCCGCTGCCGCCTGCGAAAAGCACGTAATGTTTCTTGTTCGAAGCGCTGAGCGGCGAATGGAAATTTCCCATCGGCGTCATCACCTCGATCGTTTCGCCCGGCTTCAGCTTGTCGTTGACGTACGTCGAGCCTTTGCCGTCCTTCACTTTCTTGATGGCGACACGGTATTCGTTATCGGTAACGGGGCTGCTGCACAACGAATAGGAGCGACGGATCTCTTCGCCGTTCACATTCAGCTTGAGCGTAAGGTACTGACCGGAAAGATACCGGTACTCT
>CAMLEF010000028.1 GCA_946478675.1 uncultured Flavobacteriales bacterium
ATGCCGCCGCCGCGACTGTGGCCGATGAGCCCGATGCGTTTCAGGTCCATGTACGGCTCACCGCGCAGCCACAGATCGTCGATGACCTGCGCGACTTCTTCCAGCTCGCGGCTGAACGTATTTTTTCCGAACGCTTCCGGGTCGGCGAACTCCGTGGGATGTTCCGGCGTGGTGCCGTTATGCGAAAAATTGAAACGCACCACCGCAAAACCGGCGCGCGAAAGAAATTCCGCCACCAGCGGGAACGGTCCCCAATCTTTAAAGCCTTTGAAGCCGTGCAGGAAAAGGATCACCGGCACCGCGCTCGTTCCTTTTTCCGGCGCATGGCAATCCGCGACAATCGGGAGATCGTCATTGCGAAAGATCGTATAGCTGCTGAATTTCGTCATCAGCGCGATTCGAGATCTTCGGGCTTCACGAAATATTCGATCCTGCGCAAACGGTCGTTGACGAATTTGTACGTGACCGTTACGCCTTCCCAGCCGTAACGCTTGTAGTAGTTCGCGTCTTTCGCTTTCGGCTGGTAACGCAGGTAAACCGTATCACCGCTCTGCCATTGCGTGAACACCTGGTCGAGGTACACCTGCATCACATAATCCTGCGTCATGCCGATGTAAATATTGTGACCGGTGACGACGTTGTTTTTGAACATTAAGTCCGGCTTACCCGGAACCTTCGGAGCGCCCGGTTGTCCTTCTTTCTGCAGGATGTAACCGTAAGGCACTTCCTGCCCGTTTTTCTTTTTCGTGAGATAGATCGTCAGCCATTCGCTTTTCGTTGCGGTGAGATACGAAGCGAAAAAACGTTTACCACCGATCTTCGTCATTGTTTCCCCGTTGCTGCGCGCAAACACCCGGAAAGAAACCGGGTCGCCGAGCACGACGTCGTTAAAGCTCGTATCCGGCAGGTAGGCGTAGTTTCCTTTTTTCCCTTTGAAGACTTCGTGCGGAAGCGTATCGGGCGGTGTGGATACGCTCTTGCCGGATGCGGAATCCGCGGTCGTGTCGGCGATTTTCTTTTCTGAAGGACCGAACAGCGAATCGCAGGAGCAGGCGCACACCATGAAAAACAAGAAGGCGGGGAAATATTTTTTCATTGCAGCAAACATAGCGGATTGGCGCGAAAAATCTTCGGTACATTTGTGCAACCGCTCTGCCTGTGGCACTACTTTCTTCCAACGGACGTGATCCTTACGCTGCGTTACGGGTCCGCGACTTCAGCATCTATCTTGCCGCACGTTTCTTCCTCACGCTCGGCGTTCAAATACAAGGCATCGTCGTCGGCATCCAGGTTTACAAGCTCACCCACTCTCCCCTGCAGCTCGGCCTCATCGGTCTTTCCGAAGCGATCCCGTTCATCTGCCTTTCGCTCTTCGCCGGTTACGTCGCCGATATCGTTCGCCGAAAAAAAATTATCCTGTTCAGCACTTCGTTCCTGCTGATCGCTTCGTGGACGCTCTTCGCCGTTTCGTTCGATGCGACATTGCTGCAGAAGCTCGGTGCCTGGCCCATCTTCGGAATTATTTTCTGCACCGGCGTAGCGCGCGGATTTCTCGGGCCCGTATTCCCGGCTTTTCTTTCACAACTTGTGCCGCGGCATCTGTACAGCAACGCTGCGACGTGGCAGGCGAACCTCTGGCAAACTGCCGCAGTCGTAGGCCCTGCGATGGGCGGAACACTGTCGATCGCCGGAACGCACACGGCGTATTTCGTTTGCTCGCTGCTCATCACGGGTTCGCTGGTGCTGATGCTGTTCGTCACGAATCATCCGCTGCCCCCGCTGCAACCGGGCGAGCCGCTGATGAAAAAGCTGACAGCGGGATTTCGATTTGTGTTCTCGAACCAGATCATGCTGTCCGCTTTTTCACTCGACTTGTTCGCAGTATTGTTCGGCGGCGCGGTGGCGATGATCCCGGTTTTCGCCAATGAAGTGCTGCATTCGTCGAACCCGGATTTCGTGATCGGGTTGCTGCGTGCTGCGCCTGCGGCCGGTGCGATCATCATGGGCATCCTGCTCGCTTATTTTCCACCACTGAAACACGCCGGAAGAAATCTCTTCATCGCCGTCATCGGTTTCGGGTTGTGCATCATCGGCTTCGCGCTCTCGCGCAGCATCGCATTGTCGTTTGGATTGCTGCTGGCGAGCGGCGCCTTCGACCAGGTAAGCGTCGTGGTCCGTCAAACGATTCTTCAATTGATGACGCCGGATGCGATGCGCGGGCGCGTGGCGGCAGTGAACGGCATCTTCATCGGTTCTTCGAATGAGATCGGCGAATTCGAATCGGGTGTGATGGCGCGCATGCTCGGGCTCGTTCCTTCCGTCATCTTCGGCGGCTGCATGACGATCCTCGTGGTGGTGGTAATCGGCGCGGCGCCAAAGCTGCGAAAGCTGAACGCGGAAAAACTCGTCTGAGCGCTTAGCTGGTTTTATTATATTGCAACTGGCAATCTATCCAGCATCTCATGAAACAACGCTGCCTGCGACCGCTGTTCGCGCTCCTTTTCCTTGTTCCCGTTTCTTCCTTTGCCCAATTCTGCGGCGGCGGTGTGACCGATCCTGTTCTCCTGCAAAAAGGCGCTTCCTACAATTTGTGGAGCAGTGAACGCTCAGCGACGATTACGTACGTCAAGCTGAAAGTGCAAATCGCATCGCAGCCCGGACCGGGTGGCGACGCAGCGACGATGCAGGATTTTCAGCAGGCGCTCGATCTCGCTAACCAGGCTGTTCTCCCGGGAAATATCCAGTTCGTCGTTTGCGGCGGCCCGACGATCGTGGATGACATGAGCCTGTATTACTTCAACAATATTCCTTCGATCAATCCCATCCATGAATACGGTTACCTGAACGTAACCATCGTGAAATATATCCAGACCCCGAGCGGCGTTTCCGGCCTGGCCATGATGGATCACGCGATTGTCTCCGCATCGGCGCTCAACAGCGAAGTGCTGGCCCACGAGCTCGGGCACGTGCTCGGTCTTGCGCATACGCACGAAACGGGTTACGGTGCAGAGCTCGTCAACGGCAGCAACTGCGCGACAGCCGGCGACCTGATCTGCGATACGCCTGCCGATCCGAATCTCGGCATTTCCGGGAATGTCGATTACCAGACGTGCAATTATACCGGCACAGCCACCGATGCCAACAACCAGCCGTATGCGCCGATGGTGAACAACATCATGTCGTACGCGCCGTGGAATTGCCAGAATGCTTTTACGCCGGGACAATTCAACGTGATGCATTACACGCTCGACAGTCTGCGGCCCTATTGGCGAAAACCAGTAACGCCGGTGCTCATCACGCCGTTCCCCGCAATCGTGTGCACGTACGCTTCCGACATTTTGCTCAGCGCTACACCAACCGGTGGCACGTTCTCCGGCGCACAGGTGAGCGGTACGACGCTCGATCCGCAAAACGGTCCTGCAGGAAATTACAGCGTGAATTACCAGCCGGCGAATGCTCCCGAACCTTCGCAGACGTACGTCGATCAATACTGGAACATCAAAGATTTCGCGGATACTTCGAACGATATCTGGCAATCGTTCAAAACGTATGAAACGGGAACATTCACGGCATTCGATTTTTACATCCGGAATATTTCCACGCAGCCGTATACGTTCAAGCTTTTCCAGGGAACAGGCACTGCTGGAACGCTGCTGTTCTCTGCGGGCGGATCGATGCCTGCGATGGCGAACGCGGGATGGGTGCAGTTCCCGATCGGCATTACGCTGAATCCTGCGCCGGGAACGATTTACACGGCGGAGCTGCTCATCGGCGGCGCGGGTTTCGAATGCTACGTTTCATCCGTCGGCTCGATGACCTGGGATTACGATTACCAGCAAGGACAGAGCAACTACACCGGTTTCTTCGCGAAAGATTACGGTTTCCGCGAATGGATCCAGGGTGTTCCGGGATGCCAGGACGAAACGCGCTATTACAAAGTGTATGCAGCGCCCGATGCGCACTTGCTCAATGTGGCAACGCTGTACTGCACGAGTGATGATTCGATCGTGCTGAAGAACGACACGCGGCTTCCTTCCGCAACGTACATCGACGGCGTGCGTGATTCGCTGCTGATTCCCGCGGACCTTTCACCGGGATTGCATTCCGTGCTGCTGACTTCCGTTTCGCTCGGCTGCGTGGATTCTGCGTTGTATTCCGTGTACGCGGGCAATGGAACGGCAAGCTTTCTCAACCTGCCGAATCCTGCCTGTCTTAATTCGCCGCCCTTCAATCTGCAGGTGGATGCGCCGGGCGGAACGATCCTTGTCGATTCGGCAGCGACGAGTGCCTTCGATGCCGCATTGCTCGGGCCGGGCATGCACTACCTCGATTATTCCAACACCGCTTTTCATGACACGATCGATTACAGCGAGCAGGAATGCTGCACGGGAAATTTCGCTTACACGCTTTACCATCCGGTAGCCGACAGCTTGTACTGGCAATCGTTCCGCGCGCAACAATCGGGAATACTCGACAGCATTACGGTGTTGTATTATTCGCCGGCATCGGCGCTGACGTTTGAAACGAAGCTGTACAGCGGTATTGGGATAGGCGGAAACGTTTTGCTGCAGGACACGGTCACTTTCGGCGTGAACAACAGCGGTTGGTTCCAGCAAAGCCTTTTCCCCGGTCTCGCGCAAATCCAGATCGCAGAAGATTCCGATTACACGTTCAGCATGCACCGTTTGCCGGATGCGATCACGGACAACAACATTTATTTCTCCGTGCGCGGAACCGATCCGTACCCCAGCGGCAATTCGAATGCAGGCACGACGCCGCAGCAAAAAGATTTCGAGTTCAAAGAGGTCCTGCGACAGATCACCGGTTGCGATCTGACTGCGTCGGATTCTGTTTTGGTCGACGTGTGCACCGGTATCGCGACATCAGCAACAAGCAACGGTTTTTCCGTTTTCCCGAATCCTTCCAGCGAAGCGATCACCGTCATTCCCGCAGGAACCGGCACATTCGAGCTGTTCGGTTTGAATGGTCAATTGTTGCTGCGTGAACAGCTGAGCACGACCGCCACTATTTCCATTGCGGAATTTGCAGCAGGATCTTATTTCATCCGCTTTACCGGGGAAAACGGCAACGTCGTGAATTCGAAAATCGTCATTGTACGGTAACGACTCACGCCGGTAACCGAACGAGCTGCGCCAGCAGGTAAAGGATCGCAAACAACCCGAGCGTTCCGAGCGCAATGCCGATCGCCTGTCGCGCGCGATGGACGCCCGGTTGTCCGCTGTCGCCGATCTCGCGAATGGCGAGGCATCCGAACAAGATCGCCAGCAGGAAAAAGATCACGGCAATTGCGGCTAAGATCCAAAACACCGTCAGCAGCTGGCAAAGTATCACGATGAATGCCGCAATCGCCAGCAACCGTCCGATAGCAGCGAACGTGCCCGCGATTTGCGATTTGCGGTTGATCTCGTCCTGTTTTTTTTTCTCCAGCTCCTGTGCGTGCGCCGAAAAACCGGTTTTCGTTTTGCTGTGAAAAATATGTTTCGCAGTGTCGCGTCTGTCGACGTGAATTTCTTCCGAAGGAGCTTCTGCTGTTTTTGATTCCTCCTGCGAATCAACCTGCGGTGATGGTACCGGAGTGTTAGCGGAATCGGAAGCTGCGCCTGAAGGAGAAACGTGTTTATTCCTCTCGAGAAAAAATCCGTTTCGATAATGTCGCTTTTCAATCCGCCATCCCGAACAGGAGGCAAGCAACAGGTAAAGCAAAAAGACACAGCAGCGGCGCATCGCATAATAGTCGCGCAAAACGCTTAAACGCTGCCTGCTGCATTACACGCTTTTTTATCTTAAGTAAAAAACGAACGATAAAGATTCAGCCTGAATTAATCCAAAATATTGAGGCGGTCTTTTCTATAACCTGAAGTGTGCGGGCGTTTAAACTATAATTCCGACACGATTTTTGATTAATGAAGGCCCTTACAGCACCGTTGAGCATAAAGCACTTAAGAATTTTGCAATTGTTTATCTCTTCAGTTTATATAATTTTAGTAATACATATTGAAGTAAAGAAGGCGTTAACCATTTGCACCGAAAACTTGAGTCATCTCAACTGCATATAAACCTCGTTATGAAAAAACTACTCATCACCCTTTTCCTCTTTTTTTCTATTGATCTTTTTTGTCAGACTATTACAATCATCAGTTCCGAAATGATGGATGTACCAGAAGGAAAAACCGTTGGTGATGTTTCGTACGAAAGCGACACTTTTATCATTACCGAAAAAGGCCAGTCGGGAACAATAACATTCCATCATGATAGTGTTGACTATACGATGAAATATTACAAGCGTGAAAATTCCTTATCGCTCAACGACAACCCTGTTATTTATTATATTTTACCAGACACAAGTCTTCCAAATCCCATCAGAGAAATATATTACAATGGAACCTCTTTAATAATGTATTTTACCAATTCGATAGGCTATACCATGTTTAAATGTTCATCAATAATTCACAAAAATTAACCCATGAGGTTTCTGTTCATTTTCGTCTTGTACTTCTGTACATCTAATTCTAGCATCACAATATATCGTCCAGACTTTTGTCGTCAACAATTCGGCGCCGATGGAGCTGATCAAGTTCTCCTGTTCAGAAACGGGAATCAATTACGTGCCGATACAAGCAATTACATCTCGGAAGTAGACAGCGTGGCGACTATAACCAAAGGCGTAATAACTTCCTATTCTCGACTAGACAATTTACATTGGAAAAAATACTGGGATGGTAAAACAAAAAATATCACCGAAAAACGATCAAAGACCCTTCCCACCTGCGATGATTACGGTATAGAAGATCCGCTCGACCCGGGAACTTTCACGATGGTACACGTCATCTATTACAAAACCAAATAATTTAATAATTTGATTTACCAATCGCTGCCATATTAAAAAACCCCGCCGGCATGCACCGGCGGGATCGAAAAGCGCTACTGTCTTTTCCTGCAAACGGTAAAGCGGGGGTTGGCTTCCGGTTGCAAAACTTTAAACCGACTCGATATAGAACGCGTGCTGCTTCTCCTGCATCTCTCCATCCTCGATCCACAACCGGAATGTTTTCATCCGGCGATCCTCCGCACGGCAGCACAACGCGTTCAAATCGCGCAACGAGAAATGCAGCAGGTTGAGGTATAACGGAAGCGCGAGGCGCATCACACCCCAGCAGTGAACGAGGCGCAGCTTCATGATCCGTAAGGGCCGGAAGTATTTTTCTTCACGCGGTTGCGCGAGTTGTAGCCGAAAGAAACGCCCATGCGCCATCCATCACGACCCGGCATCGCATACACGTTCACCGGGATGTTCATCGTGCCCGAACGGAACGTTTTGCCGATCGCAAAAACGAAAGACGAGCCGATCACGTAATCGCCGCGACTGTCGAGACGATGCACGAATGCCGGCGCTGTGGCATTCTGGTTCGCGGGATCCGATTCCCAATCGCTGCGGCGTATCCAATGATGTGCAGCGTCGTAATAGCCTTCGGAGCGCGTCACCAGGCTCAGGCTCGGGCCGAAGCCGAATTCCCAGCCGCGTTTGTTCTCGCGCAACCCGTTCATGATCGTGAAGCTCGGGATCGCCAATCCCTGGTCGAGGCCGGTGATCATCGGGATGAATTCGAACAGCGCCTGGAAGCTGCCGGAAGCGAGGTACTGCTTCTCGAACTGGTAGCCGAACTGGAACATCACCGGGTACGCATCGAAGCCTCCTTCCGAGCGCGGCGCAGCGAGAATGCCGGCAGTGCGGCCCGGCGCGAAATACGTTCCTCCCATGCGCGGCCCGTCGAGGCGCATGCGTTCAGTGACCGGTTGTCGCGCGCGTGCTTCGTAATCATTCGGCTTCGTGAGCTGTGAAAGCACGTTCGGATCGACGGGCATGTTGAAGAGCTGCTTCAGCATCACCGCCGTCATCGCCTGCATCTCATCCGGCACATACAGGAATTCGGTGACCTGCGTGCGCTCAATCGATTCGCTTTTCACATCGATAAAACGCATCGTATAAATCATCATGTCGCCGATGTGATCGACACTGCCGGTGAGCATCTTGTCGACGCCGAGGCTGCGGCCTGTTTCTACGAGACAGATCTTGCCGTAACAGTTATCAATCTTCAGCGAATTCTTTTCAATGAGATACGCCACGTCGTAACGATCCATCACGTCGAACGAATCGAGCTTTTCCAATTCGAGGCGCACGAGGTTGCCCAATTCAGACGGAACGTAAGGCGTAGCTTTCGAATCGATATTCAGCACCACGACTTTCTGTTTAACGTTCTGCGCATGCAGTTGCCCCGCGATAAGCAGCCACAGCAGTCCGCCGATGATCAGCGCGATCAGTCGCGGGGCGATGCTTTCGTGTGAAGGCTGCGATTCGGTATTGTTAGGTTGATCTTTCATGGTCATTTTGGTTTTGGAGGTTAATGGATCCGTGTTAAAATTTGAACACATAATCGATGTACGGGATCACCAGCGATGTATCCGTGTTCCCGATGCGCACTGCTGCGAGATCGAACGAACTGCGCTGCCACATGGTGCGGAAGCCGAGCGAAGCGATCGCGTGGTACGTATAGAAAGATTCCATGCTGCTGTTGTTGAGATGCTCCTGCGTGGCGAAGAACCAGTTTTCCGTCACCAGCGAGAAATGGTTTGCCAGCCGCACCATACCCGACGCCGTGAACATCGGACGCGGCGTGGGCTTCCATTCGTAATTGCTGGTGAACGCACCGGACGAAACGAGCTGCCGGGTTAAGCCGTAGCCGCCGGCAAGCGTGAAATTGTTGTCGTCGTTGCCGATCGTCACCGCGCCGTACGCAGCGCCCAGCCCGAAGTTGATGCCGTAGAAAGCGCCTGCAAACACACCGCCGCCGGCCACGTGCACATTTTTCGCCACTTTGTAGCCTGCTTTCGCCGAGATCATATAGCAGAGCGGGAAGCCGATGCCGCCGCCGAGTGAAAAGTGATTTGTTATACCGTAGTTCACCGTGTTCCCGAGAAGCCAGATGTTCTGGTAATAACCTTCGCCTTTTTTTATCGGGATGGCCGAGGGCATGAACAGGTAGCGTGTGGGATGCGGGTTGGGAAACCACACTTCCCCGTTGACCACTGTGCGGGTGCCGGCCGGCTTCACTTCTTTGATCTTCTTCGGATCGAGACGCAGCATGGCGATGCTTTCGGTTTTGATGTAGATGAGGCTGTCGTCCTGGCTAATCACTTCGCCGCAGAGCTGCTGCCCGGTGACGAAGAAGCACCAGCTGGTGCCGGTGGCGAGCTCGTTCTCTGTAATCACCTGCGAACGCTCAATGGTCAGCTCGCCCAGCACGAAATCGGATACGACCAGCTGCTGCTCATCCTTGCGGATCACTTTGCCGGCGATCTTCGTTCCGTCTTTCAGGAGGAGGAACGTATAGGTGACCGGCGTGTACGCAGCGGAGGCCGTATCCTGCGCAGTTAGCGGCAGCCACATCAAAGCAGCGAGGAGCGCGATGAGCATGCGTGCGCCCATGCCTTTGCGGGAAGGATAACAATTCGAGGGATTCATATTTTTCATGAGGTTGCTTGTTAAATCGACATCGCAAACCTATTTCCGAAAAACAGCGGCAGGAAACGGACAATCGCGCAGCTGCCGCCATTCTGCGCATCTGCTGCCAAAGGAGTGTTAATGCATTAGGATTCCCGCATGCTTTTTGCGATAATTGCAACAGGGTCTTTGGCAGTTTGCACATTCTGCGATTTTTCAGAGCCCGGTTATTTCACAAAAAAGCCCCGCAATGGCCAGCACCAACGATTCTGCACAGGCACAATTCATCCAGAAACTGAAAGAAACGGTTCCGCCAAACCATTCGCTCGTTGAAGAAATGGCGGACCTGTTGCAGATCAGCACCGACAGCGCTTACCGTCGCATCCGTGGCGAAACATCATTGACGATCGATGAGGTGACGCGACTGTGCAGCCATTATCGTATTCCTTTCGATTTTACCGGCGGCGCAGGTTCTGCCACGAGCACCGTGACGTTTACGTACAATCATTTGTCGACGGACATCGGCAACTTCGAAGAATACATCGGCAAGCTGGCTGCGCACATGAAGCAGATCAAGCAATCCGATCCGAAAGAGATCATCTGGGCGGCGGAAGACATCCCGATCTTTCACCACTTCCGTTATCCTGCGCTCACCGAGTTCAAGCTTTTCTATTGGTCGAAATCGATCCTGAACGTTCCGGAATTCGAGAATAAAAAATTCAGCAAAGGGCTCGTGCCGAAAAAGACGCTGGTGAAAGTGCAGGAGATCTACGAGCTCTACAATTCTATTCCGTCGATTGAGGTCTGGTCGGAAGACACGATCAACAGCACGCTGAAGCAGGTGGAATATTACGCCGGCTCCGGCATGTTCCAGTCGAAAGCCGAAGCGCTGGAAGTGGTGGAAGAAGTGCACCAGATGCTCAGCTCGATCGAACGCCAGGCGGCGCACAGCTTAAAATTCCGCGGCGAAGCGCCCGAAGCCGGATCGAACATTGCTTTCCAGCTGTACCTCTCCGACCTGATGATCGGCAACAACACGATCACCACGCGCGCGGGCAACAGCCGTGTCACGTACATCTCGCTCAACACGTTCAACTCGATGGCGACCACGAGCGTCGGCTTCAACGAAGAGACCGATCGCTGGCTGCGCAACATCATCCGCAAATCGAATCTCATCAGCGGCGTTTCGGAGAAGCAGCGTTTCCGTTTCTTCAAGATGATGTACGACAAGATCGCGAAGCTGAAGGAACACATCCATTCCGATTTGTAGTACATCCAATGCTGCAGCCATGAATCAATACCAATTAATAAGCTTACTTAAAGAGCTCCAATCATCTAAAGAATGTGAATGGATTGAGTTCAAAGTAAACAATGGCAACCTGGAGGAAATAGGAGAATATCTGTCTGCACTGTCAAATGGCGCACGATATCACACAAAGCCGTATGGGTATCTTGTCTTCGGTATTGAGGATGGAACTCATCGGCTTCTTGGAACTTCATTTCGTCCTAAACAAGAAAAAAGAGGAAACCAGGAAATTGAAAATTGGCTCGCTACTCTTTTAAACCCGAGGATTGATTTTTCAATTTATGAATTTGAATATGAAGGCAAAAACTTTGCAATATTTAGAATTGATGCAGCTAACAATCAACCCACCAAATTCAAAAATATCGCTTACATCCGGATAGGATCTTACAAGAAAGCACTTTCTGAACATCCTGAAAGGGAAAGAAAGATCTGGAACGCGGACACCGCGGTAGAATTTGAACGCGGTATTGCTTGCGAAAGGTCATCGCAACAACAAATAATCAGCCAGATTGATTGGGCATCTTATTTTGAAATGATAGGCACACCTGTTCCGCAGAATCAACCTGCGTTAATTTCAAAACTGCTTGAGGAGAAATTTATTATTAATTCCGAGGCTGGGACATTTGATATCACAAACTTAGCAGCCATACTCTTCCCCCGCAGAATTGATTTCTTCGAAACAGTCGGGCGCAAGGCTGTAAGGGTAATAACCTACAAAGGCAATAATCGGGTTCAAACTAAAAAAGAACAAATTGAGCCTAAAGGGTATGCTAATGGCTTTATCGGATTGATCGACTACATAGCAAATCAATTACCATCAACAGAAGTCATTGATGGAGCGCTGAGACGAGAAGTTTTACCATATCCGATTTTGGTTATCAGGGAATTAGTTGCGAATGCTTTAATTCACCAAGACTTTTCAATTAAAGGAACAGGACCTATGGTTGAAATTTTTGATAATCGGATTGAAATAACAAATCCAGGCAAACCTCTTATCGATCCATTACGCTTTATTGATCATTCACCCGAAAGCAGAAATGAAACGCTTGCTCGTTTTATGCGGCGCTTAAAAATTTGTGAGGAACGAGGCAGTGGTATTGACAAAGTTGTTTTCGAATGTGAGGCTCACAAACTACCTGCCCCTGATTTTGTCGTAGGAGATAATTTCATGAGGGTAATTTTATATGCGCCAACTTCGTTGAGAAAACTCGACAAAAAAGACAAAATCCAGTCTTGTTATTTACACGCATGTTTAAAATATGTTTCCGGCGATGTCATGACGAATCAAAGTGTTCGTGAGCGTTTCGGTATCGAGGAAAAAAACTATCCGATGGCATCCCGAATCATTAACGACACAAAAGAGGCCGGTCTGATTAAAGACTATGATCCCAACAACAAATCCAGACAGCAATCTAAGTACTTGCCTTTCTGGGTTTAACATTCTATGTAACCGGCATGTAACGCACACTATTTTAATCTCTGACAATCAATACACTACAATCACTACCTATGTAACTCACCACACAACACACTGGTTTAAAGTAATTTAAAAAGCTGTTTTTTTTGATTGATACTCGATATGATATTACTGAGTTAAAATCCCTGCTGGAGGAGAAAACGCGACAGTACAACCGGCCGTTCTTCATTGAGCACGACCCGGTTTCCATTCCGCATCTTTTCACGAAAAAAGAGGACATCGAAATTTCCGGTTTTCTCGCTGCAACGATCGCCTGGGGACAACGCCCGGTGATCATCCGCAATGCGCAGCGCTGGATGCAGCGCATGGATATGGCGCCGTTCGAATTCGTGACGGGCGCTTCTCCGAAAGAACTGAAACGCCTCGATGACTTCGTGCACCGCACTTTTAACGGCATCGACGCGCGGTTCTTTATTCTCGCCTTGCGGAAGATGTATGCAAAGCACGGCGGTATGGAGAAGGTGTTCGCGGATGGATTGAAAAAAATGAACCACGGAGACACAGAGACACAGAGAAAAGAACTCCGTGCCCCCGTGTCTCCGTGGTTAATCAAGCAAGCGATCATTCATTTCCGCGACGCCTTTCTTTCCGTGAAGCATGAAAAACGCAGCGAGAAGCATATCGCCAATCCCGCGTCCGGCTCGAATGCGAAGCGCATCAATATGTACCTGCGCTGGATGGTGCGGCGCGATAAGGCGGGCGTGGATTTCGGCATTTGGAAAAGTATTTCGCCCTCGCTCCTGCTCTGCCCGCTCGACGTGCACGTGGGCAACGTAGCCCGCGCGCTGGGTTTGCTCACGCGAAAGCAGGACGATTGGAAAGCCGTGGAAGAGCTGACCGCAAAGCTGCGCGAATTTGATGCGGAAGACCCGGTGAAATACGATTTCGCATTGTTCGGGCTGGGGATATTTGAAAAGTGGAAATAACTCACCCCATTTGCGCCGTACGGTTTCCGTGACGGAATTAGTACATTCGCCGGATGCAACGGCTGGCTGCGTTTCTACTCTGTGCGGTTTTGCTTTTTAATGCGATCGGTTATTGGGTCGCGTTCGGGGCGATGCGCATTTCCCTTCGCGGGAATGTGGAAGAACGCCTGCGCACCTCCACGCTTCCGTTGAAAGAGATCACGCTTTCCTCCGCAGATTATTCTTCCCGCGAGATCACTTTTGAAGGACACCGCTACGACATCGTTCGCACGTCGAGGATCAACGGCAAAATTCATCTCTTCTGTCTTGCCGACGATGAAGAAACAGCGCTTTTCTCGAATGCCGCAGCCGCTTCCAAACAGGAGAGCTCGCCGGTTTCCAACGAAGCCGCCAAAGTATTTAACCTGATCTTTTCACAGGCCGAAGCTCCTGCTTTCGCGCTTGCTCTTCCTGCGCCGTCAGCCCTGCACACGATGAACTGCCCGATGCAGCTTTCATTGTACCGTTCCATCGACGGCCGTTCCGTTACGCCACCGCCGCGAGCCACTTGCTGATCCATTCTCCCGCTGTTTCTCCCTGGCGCTCGTTGCAGTGCACAGGGAAGAAATGCATTTTCCATTGATCAACAAGAACCAACTACTCTTCATGAAAACATTTATCCTGGCGCTCTGCGGGTGGCTGCTCGCGGTCAGCGCATTCGCACAATTACAAGGCAAAGTTCTCGACGCATCCACCGGCTCGCCCCTGCCCGGCGTCAACGTCCTCATCAACGGAAATGCAGTGACCGTTTCCGATAACAACGGCGCATTCTCCGTGGCCTGCTCCGACTCGCTCACGCTGACGTTTAATTACATCGGCTACACAGCTTTTACCACCACCGTTCGCAATTGCAGCGAAGCGCTCACCGTTCGCCTGCAGCAAAACATGATGAACGTCGTCGAGATTACCGCAACCTCCACACGCAACAAAGAACTGCTTTACCAGCCCGTTTCTCTTGCGAAACTGACACCGGCAGAGCTCAATCGCCAGACCGGGGTTTTTCTCGATGACGCGATCAACACGAACATTCCCGGCATGTTCATGGAGCGTCGTTCCATTGCCGGCGGGCAACAATTTAATATCCGCGGTTACGGTAACGGCGCGCGCGGCACGAACGGCGTCAACAGCAACTTCGACGGACAGGGTTACAAAGTATACCTGAATGGCATTCCGGTAACCGACGCAGAAGGCATTACCGTCATGGACGATCTGGATTTCGGATCCGTTGGTAATGTGGAAGTGGCGAAAGGTCCTGCCGGAACGCTCTATGGTCTTGCGATCGCAGGCGCCGTGAACCTGCACACGATCCGCCCGGAAGCCGGCAAGTCGTTCGTTTCACAGCAGGTGATGATGGGCAGCTACGGCCTGCAGCGTTACACCACGACCGTCGGCATCGGCATGGAACGTTCATCCGTGCTCGTGAATTACGGCCATCAGAGCTTCGACGGTTTCATGGTCCACACCGCGTCGCACAAAGATTACGTTAACCTCATGGGCGAGCTCCGTCCGAACAACCGCCAGTCGATCTTCTCGTACGTCGGTTACAGCAACAGCTATGATCAGCGCAACGGTGAATTGACGCTCGGCCAGTACGACACGCTCAACTACACCGGCAATACCGCGTACATCAACAACGACGCGCACTCGAACGTGATCAGCTTCCGCGCAGGCGTCGGCCATACGTACATTTTCAACGAGCACGTTTCGAACACCACTTCGCTCTTCGGCACCGGCGTGAGCAACAACGCTTCATCGGCAGCAGGCTGGACGGACAAGAACCCGCTCAACTACGGCTTCCGCACCACTGTCGACATGAAATTCCGTCTCGGCGAAAAATTCGGGCTGACCGGTCTCGTTGGCGGAGAAGCGCAGCAGCAGCTCGCACAGACGATCGGTTATGCGATGGTCGTCGACAGCACGAACATCACCGGCCCGCGCATCATCGGCAGCATGCGCAGCAACATCTTCACGAACTCTTCGACCTGGTCGGCATTCACCGAATGGACGCTCGAAATGCCGCACGAATTTTTCCTCACCGCAGGCGTCGGCATCAGCTCGATGAAAATCCGTCTCGAAGACCGTTATTACGTGGCAGCGAACAACATCCCGAACCGCACCATCCCGACGCTGTACGAAATGACGTACGACGGGCTCGTATCGCCGCATGTCGCGCTGAACAAGATTTTCAGCAAAAAACTTTCCGTGTACGCTTCCTACAGCACAGGTTACAAAGCGCCGGTCAGCTCGTATTTCTACATCCCGACCACCGGTGAGCTGAATCTCGGACTGAAGCCGGAGAAAGGCGTGCAGTATGAGCTCGGCACGAAAGGCTCGCTGAAGCAGGGACGTTTCATTTACGAATTCGCGGTGTTCAACGCGATCTTCTCCGACAAGATGACGGCAATCGCAGTTCCGCAGGATAGCGTGACGACCGCGTACACGTATGTCGCGAACGGCGGCAAACAAAACGATCTCGGCCTCGAGGCGCTCGTGAAATACACGGTGTACGAATCCGAAAGCGGCTTCTTCCGTTCGGTTGGAACGTTTGCCAATGCGACCTATTCCATCTTCAAATACGAAGACTTCCGCTTCCAGAAGCTGAACGCATCGAAAACCGCGGTGATCGAAGTGGATTACAGCGACAAAGCCGTAGCAGGTGTTCCGCCGGTAACGGTGAACGCAGGATTCGATATCGTCACGAAACCGGGACTGTATCTTTCCGCTTCTTACTCGTACCGCGACCCGATGCCGATCACTTCCGACGGTCTTTACAAAACGTCTGCGTTCAGCATCGTCAATGCGAAAGTCGGTTACAACCACACCTTCGCAAAACATTACGGCGTCGACGCATATTTCGGCGCAAACAACATTACGGGAACGCAATACTACTACATGGTGTTCCTGAACCAGCTGCCGGACGCTTACCTGCCGGCGCCGCACGAGATCAACTTCTTCGGCGGCGTGAACCTGAAATATAATTTCTAAGAACAGCGACGGGGAACGGGATCAAACCTGTTCCCCGTTTTTTCAAATCTGCAAGACATGAAAATATCAGTCGTAGCGATCGCTGTGATGTTGCTCGCCGGTTGCGGGCGTTTCTCCAATGAAGAGAAAAAGCCGGCCACTGAAGCGCACCACGAACGCATCGTTTGCATTTCGAAGCAATACACGGAAATCATTTTTGCGCTCGGTGCGCAGGAAGATATTGTCGCCGTCGATATTTCCAGCACTTATCCTGCCGAAGCGAAAAAACTCGTGACGGTCGGCTATCACCGTGCGCTCAGCGTGGAAGCGATTCTCGCTGCCAAACCGACGCTGATTCTTCACGACAACAACATCGGCCCGGAGAACGTCGTGCGCCAGCTGAATGATCTGAAGATCCCGATGAAAACATTCGTGAAAGGCAACACCATCGACAGCACGAAAATGCTGATCCGCGAAATGGGCGCTTACTTTCATAAAGAACATGCTGCCGACTCGCTTTGCGCGAAGCTCGACAAAGACATGGCCACTGCGCAGGAAAGCGCGAAGCAATACCACGACACCACCAAAGTCCTCGTCATTCACTTCGGGCAGGCGTCGAATGTTTTTCTCGTCATGACCGCGCAAAGCACAGCAGCAAAAATGATCGGCTGGGCCGGCGCGCACATGGCGGTGACGGGAGAAAAAGGCATGCGCCAGCTTTCGGCAGAAGTTGTTGCGGAATCCGATCCCGACGTGATCCTGCTCACCGATTTCGGATACGATCGTCTCGGCACGCCGGAAAAGATCAAAGAGCTGCCGGGCGTTGCGGGAACGAAAGCCGCGAAGAACAATCGCATCTATCGTGTCGAAGAGCATGACCTCGTTTATCTCGGGCCGCGCACCGGCGAAAATGTAATCATGCTCCAGCAACTGATCCACCAGGGTGAACACCACTAAGCGCCACCGGCTGACTTTTTTTGCGCTGCTCACGCTGATGCTGATGATCGCGCTGCTGTCGATCCGTTACGGCGCCGTGCACATCAGCCTCGACGAGATGACATCGGCATTGCGGCACACCTTCGCCGGCAACGATGACATGCCGCTGAACGAACGCATCTTCATGAACATTCGTCTTCCGCGCGGCATCCTCTGCCTGCTCGTCGGCGCCAGTCTTGCAGCGGGCGGCGCATTGATGCAGGCGCTCTTCCGCAACCCGATCGTGGAGCCCGGGCTCGTCGGCACTTCGAGCGGTGCGGCATTCGGCGCTGCGTTGTATTTCGTGCTCGGCGCAACGTTCGGTTACAATGCGGGCGAATGGACGTTGCCGCTCGCAGCGTGCGCAGGCGGCGTGCTGTCGACGGTGCTGGTGTTCCTGCTTTCGCAATCGCGGCAAACCGGGAAAAGTTCCGTCACGGGGTTGCTGCTGACCGGCATCGCAGTGAATGCGCTGTTCATGAGCGGCGTCGGTTTTCTCTCGTACATCGCGCGCGATCCGCAGGCACGCTCGATCACATTCTGGGGACTTGGCACGCTCTCCGGCGCCAACTGGCATTCGGTGATCATCATCGGTATTTCGACGCTGCTGTGTATTGGATTCGCGATGCGTTTCGGAAAACAATTGAATGCATTGATGCTCGGCGAAGAAGAAGCGCAATTCCTCGGCATTCATTTGCAGCGGTTGAAATTCCGCGTACTGCTGATCAATGTCGTGATGATCGCGGTCGCTACGGCATTCGTCGGCATCATCAGTTTTGTCGGATTAGTGGTGCCGCACCTGCTGCGAATGCTCAACGGCTCCGACAATCGTTACCTCATCCGCAACAGCGCAATTGCGGGTGCGATCCTGCTCAGCCTCGCCGATCTCGTGGCACGAACGGTGCTGGCGCCTGCCGAATTACCCATCGGGATTGTAACGTCGGTCGTCGGCGTTCCCGTGTTCATCCTGCTGCTGCGCGGCAAAAATTATTTCTTCTGATCATGCTTTCTGCGAACGACATTACTTTCCGCATTCACGGCAAAACGCTGCTCGATCGTGTCTCCGCGGATTTTCTTCCCGGGAAGCTGAACCTCATCATCGGCCCGAACGGCGCAGGCAAATCGACGTTCATCAAAGTCATCAGCAACCAGCTTCGCCCGCAGGAAGGCATGGTGAAATACGACGGAGAAAACGTTCAGCAGCAATCGTCGCTGCAGCTCGCGCGCAAACGTGCGGTGTTGTCGCAGAACATCGAGCTCGTGTTCCCGATGACGGTGCGCGAAGTGGTGATGATGGGACGTTACCCGCACTTCAGCGGCGTGCCCGGCGAAAAAGATCTCGAAGCCTGCCGGGCTGCGATGGCATTGTTCGACGTGCAGGAAATGGCGGATCGCAATTACATGACGCTAAGCGGCGGTGAAAAGCAGCGCGTGCATTTTGCGCGTGTCGCCGTGCAGATCTGGTACCCCGCAACCCACGGCTGCCGTTATCTTCTCCTCGACGAGCCGCTGACGTTTCTCGATGTGCATTACCAGTTCCGGTTCATGCAGCAGGTTCGCCAGTTGCTGGAAAGCAAAGATCTCGTCGTCGCCGGCGTGGTGCACGATCTCAATCTCGCTGCGAAGTTCGCCGATCACATTGTGCTGTTCAATCACGGAAAAGTAGCAGCAGCAGGAACGGCGGAAGAAGTGCTGACGAAAGAGAACATCAAAGCCGCTTACCAGCTCGATCCCTCGATCCATACGGAGAACGGGAAATTGTTTTTGGTGTTTTGATATTGGAAAGGCGTACAGGAAGCTGGTCTTTGCGCCCTTTGTGCCTTTGCGGTTTCTCCACTCATCACAATTCGCCACCGCGTTTCATAGTGATTCCCTAACTTCACTCTCCCATTTCCACACTATGATCCGTCGCATTTTACTGCATCTCCCGCTGGTGCTCTTCACGCTTCCGCTTGCTGCGCAGAAGCCTGTTCCCGCGCCCAACGCCGCAGAACCCAAACCCACTGCTGCTGCCGAACGTCTTGCCGGCAACGATAAACGCAAGGCCACAGAAGAACGCTCGCTCGTCACCAATGTCGGTTTCCGCAACGTCGGTCCTTCCGTGATGAGCGGTCGCGTTGTCGACATTGACGTAAACCCGCTCGATCCGACGGTGTTCTACGTGGCGTATGCTTCCGGCGGCGTCTGGTTCACGAACAACAACGGCACGACGTTCACGCCCGTATTCGACAACCAGGCGATGGTCGACATCGGCGATATTGCAGTCGACTGGAACACCGATCAGCAGCGCGGGCCGAAGCAACCGACCATTTGGGTGGGCACCGGCGAATGCAACTCGAGCCGTTCTTCCTATGCGGGAACCGGCATTTACAAAAGCACCGACGGCGGAAAATCGTGGCAGTTCAAAGGCTTGCCGGAAACGCATCACATCGGTAAAATTCTCATCAGCCCCGACGATCCGAATACGGTTTACATCGCGGCAGCAGGACATTTGTATTCGCCCAACAAAGAGCGCGGCGTTTTCAAAACTTCCGACGGCGGCGAAACCTGGAAGCAGGCGCTGTTCATCGACGACAACACCGGCGTGATCGATCTCTTCTTCGATCCGAACAACAGCCGTACGCTCTTTGCCATCAGCTGGCACCGCGAACGCCGCGCGTGGAATTTTGTAGAAGGAGGAACGGCATCCGGCATTTACAAAACGACTGACGCCGGCGAAAGCTGGAACATCATCAGCGGACCGAAAAGCAATTTTCCGCAGGGCGAAGGCGTGGGCCGCATCGGGCTTGCGATCTTCCCGGGAAATTCTGCGGTGATGTACGCGATCGTCGACAACCAGTCGCAGAAAGCGCAGAAGAAAGACGACAGCGAAACCATTCCGCCGCTCACGTCCGCTGACTTCCGCAAGATGACGAAAGAGCAATTCCTCGCGCTCGATAAAGTGCGGCTGATCGAATACCTGAAGCAAAATCGTTTCCCGGAAAAATATTCAGCGGATTACGTGACTGCCGAAGTGCGCGCCGGAAGATTACAACCCGTAGCGCTCGCCGATTATGTTTCCGATGCGAACAGCGACCTCTTCAATCGCCCGATCATCGGAGCAGAAGTGTATCGCTCGAATGACGGCGGTGTTTCGTGGACGAAAGCAAATGCAGAAAATCTCAGCAGCTTATTCTTCACCTACGGTTATTACTTCGGGAAGATCTGGGTCTCGCCTTTCGATGCGAATGAAGTTTTCATTGCCGGCGTTTCGCTGATGAAGAGCAAAGACGGCGGAAAAACATTCAAAGGCATCGACGGTGATAACCAACACGGCGATCATCATGCGTTTTGGGCCGACCCGGTGCGCAAAGGTCATCTCATCAATGGAAATGACGGCGGCGTGAACATTTCCTGGGATGACGGCGATTCCTGGATTAAAGCGAACACACCGTCTGTCGGGCAATTCTACGCGATCGCGGTCGACAATGCGAAGCCGTATAATGTTTACGGCGGATTGCAGGACAACGGCGTGTGGTGCGCTCCTTCGACGCACAGTGAAAACATGGAATGGTACGGCGAAGGTCGTTACGCGTGGCAGCGTTTGCTCGGCGGCGACGGCATGCAGGTGCAGGTGGATTCCCGTGATAACAACACGGTGTACACCGGTTACCAGTTCGGTCACTATTTCCGCGTCGACAAGAATACGGGCGAGCAGAAAGAAATCCGCCCGACGATGGAGCTGGGCGAGCAGCCGCTGCGGTTCAACTGGCAGGCGCCGATCTGGCTGTCGGTGCACAATCCCGACATCCTGTACATGGGTGCGCAGCGACTGTATCGCTCGATGGACAAAGGCGATCATTTCACCGCCATCTCCGGCGATCTCACGCGCGGCGGCCGCACCGGCGATGTTCCGTACGGCACGCTCAGCACGATCTGCGAATCGCCGATGAAATTCGGACTGCTGTACACGGGCAGTGACGACGGCCTCATTCATGTTTCGAAAGACGGCGGCGCAACGTGGACGCGCATTTCGGATAAATTGCCGCAGCATCTACGCGTGAACCGCGTGATCGCTTCTTCGCATGTGGAAGGCCGCGTGTATGCCGTGCTGAGCGGTTTCCAGTGGGACCACTTCAATGCGTACCTCTTCGTTTCCGACAATTACGGCGCAACGTGGACGCAGCTCGGTACCGATCTTCCGATGGAACCGCTGAACGTGGTGCGCGAAGATCCGGTGAATGAGAATTTGCTTTTCATCGGCTCGGACAACGGGCTTTACGCTTCGCTCGATCGCGGGAAAACGTTCATGCGCATGACGGGCGGACTGCCGCCGGTAGCAGTGCACGATCTCGTTATCCAGCCGCGTGAGCATGATCTCGTCGTCGGCACGCACGGGCGCTCGATCTACATCGCGAACATCAAAGAACTGGAGCTGCTCAACGATACGGTGCTTCGCCAGGATCTTTTCGTTTTCGAAAAAACAGAAATCGAACAGCAGCCGCATTTCCTCGTGAGCAACGAGCAGGCGCAATTGCTATCGTATTCGCCGATCAGCTTTGCGTGGTATGAAAAGCAGGCGGGCGTAACGACGATCCGTTTTCAATCGGAAGACGGCAAGAACACGTTCAGCGAGCTGCGCGATTCGAGCGAGAAAGGATTGAATTTCCTCAGCACAAATCTTGTGATCGATTCTGTGAACGCGGAACGTTACCGCAATTGGGCCGCGGCAAACGATCAGAAGCCGGCGAAAAAATTTACCAAAGGCCGTTTGCTGCCGGAGCCTGGCGTGTACCGCATCGAAGTGGAAACCGCATCCGGCGTCAAACGTTCGTTCACCGTTAAGATCAAGCCTTCGGAAATGCCGTTCGAAGAGGAAGAATCACCGGAAGAAGAACCCGGCGAAGAAGGATTTTACATCGACAAGTAAAGCAAGTGTCACGTTCCGCTATGAAAAAAATTCTTTTTCTCTTGTTGCTGGCTCCATGTTTCGCGAAGGCACAATCCTTCGACCAGGGCTACAACGTTTTCGATCTTCGCGGAGAAGTAGCCGCCTACAAAACTGTTTCGCACGACAAAGTGCAGAACACGTCCAGCGACGGTGGTGCAGCGAGCAGGCTCTTCAATCTTTCTTATGAGCGCGGGCTGCTCGGTTTCTTCGGTGTCGGCATCAAGATGCAATACGACAGCTACTTCACCGATGCAGACACGATCC
>CAMLEF010000029.1 GCA_946478675.1 uncultured Flavobacteriales bacterium
AGAGCAGCAGCGGCGTGTACGGATATGCTTCGCTCAACACGACAGGATTCACGCTGCTCGGCCAGGAGGACCAGTATTCCGGGATGTACGTTTACACGTATCCGAACGCAGAAACGATCCTTGATTTTCCGCTCACGTATCAATCGACCTACAGCGATTCTGCGCAAACGGTGATGCAGATGTATCTCGGCTTCGATCCCGGCATCGGCCAGACGGTAGATTCGATGCGCACGACAACCGACGTTTACAAAACGGGAATGGTGGATGCGTGGGGAACGCTGAACATGACATTCGGTTCCTTCCCGGTTTTACGTCTCAATACGTTGCGTTACGAAACTTCGACGACGGAATATCTCGTGAACGGCAACTGGATTCTTGCCAACCCGTCGACGACCGATTCGAGCCGCGTGTATTCGTTCTGGGGCAACAACGCCGGCGCGCCGCTGCTCGAGCTTACGGAAGATCTTGCCACCAACACGATCACCGATGCGCAATACATCACCGCAAACACGACGGTAACCGGCATCGGTGAGATCGCCGACGTCAACACGAGCATCTTCCCGAACCCGGTCATCGACAAGCTGCACATCACGACGCGCATGAGCAACTACAACGTCAGTCTCTTCGACATGCAGGGCCGTCTCGTGATCTCGGAAAATGCTTCGGCAGAAAATTACGAGCTGAACGTTTCTTCGCTCGAAGCCGGAACGTATCTCGTCCGCATCTCCGACGGCAACGGAAAAATGCGCCAGGAAAAAATCTGCATCACGCACTAACACTACGCATGCAGCGTACCCGGGTTGCCGCCCGGTTTTAAGAGACCCCGTCCTGAGCCAGGCGGGGTTTTTTCTTTTGCGGAAATGCAGACCTTTGCTTTTTCAAATAAAATGAAGATTCAGAAAATCAATCAAATGCCACTGAAATACCTGTGGAATGAAAAAGGCATGCTTCCGCATCACCGGATAAGCTTTCTGAATACCTATGAAGTAAAAGAAAAACTGACCAGCTGCACAATTGTCATGGCCAATATCGGAGATGAGCTGAAATGGTATTCGCCCTCGGATAATTTTACGCTTTGGAAATTGGAGTTGTTCAACCACATCTGTAATGATCCGAAGAATGGTTGTGCAATGGAAGATTTCTCCGGCGACTATTTCTATTTTGCTTCTTATTGGGAAGGGAATATCGTTCTTCTTGAAAAACAGCATTGAACAATTTGATTAATGGATAAAGAGAAAATCGTTGCGCATTGTGTTTCGCTGTTGCATGAAAAAATTGCGACGTTTCAAAATGCATTGCGCGAGCTGAGCGAAGGTGCGGCCAACGAAGGAAAAAGCTCTGCGGGCGACAAGCACGAAACCGCGCGGGCGATGGCGCAGCTGGAGCAGGAAAAGCTCGGGAAGCAATTGCAGGAAACGGAGCAGCAGCTTTTATCGCTGGAGAAAAATAACGGGCGGCTCTTCGATACGGATCGCGGGGTGATCTTCGTGAGTGTGGCGCTGGGGAAAATTACGGTGGAGGGAAAACCGGTGATGGTGATTTCGGTGCAGTCGCCGCTGGGGCAGAAATTGTCGGGCGTGGAGGCGGGAAGCTCGGTGGTGGTGAATGGGACGGCGTATGGGGTTCGCAGTGTAGTGTAACTCTGGCAGGCTGCGGGGGAGTTGCTTCAACCACTTGAGACACTTAAGAGCACTTAAGCGCGCTGGCTGCCCGCTCTGAAGTGGTGGCGCAGATGTTGCTTTTGTGGGGGTATGAAAAATGACACCACTCTTCTTCTGATGCATGGCGCCGGCATGGGCAGCTGGATCTGGGATGAAGTCCGTCCGCACCTGGGAATGCCTTCGGCGGCTATCGAATTTCCGGACCGCGACAAAGGGAAAGTAGATCCGAAGATCACGCTGAATGATTATGCGGAGCACCTGCGACACCAGGTTAATAACCTCGATTACGAACGCTTCATCCTGGTGCCGCATTCCATCAGCGGGCTGCTTTCACTGATGCTGACAGAGCATTATAAAAAACGTGTAGCGGGTATCATCGCGATCAGCGCAGCTTTCCCGCAAAAAGGCGGCTCCTTCTTTTCCGCTTTGCCGTTTCCGCAAAACATCATTCGTTCCGTGATGGTGAAAATGGGAGGAACACGTCCGCCGGAAAAGAAAATACGCGAAGGCTACTGTAACGATTTCAACGGTCGTCTCGCTGAGGAAGTAACCCGGCGTTTTGTAGAGGAATCTCCCCGGCTGTATTCGGATGAATGTCATGCGAAAGTTCCGGACGGAAAAAAAATCTACATCGAGACGTCCGCCGATGCGCAGCTTCCGCCTAAAGTGCAGTTGAAAATGGCGGGCGCGCTGAATGCACAACGCATCATCACCATTCGCAGCGGACATCTTCCGATGGTAGGACATCCGCGTGAAATGGCTGATGTGCTCAACCAGGCCGTAGAAAAATTGTAGGCTACTCCTACCCTTTGTCTTTTTTGCGGATCAATACAAAAGCTGCGATCATCACGGCAAGCGCCACTGCTCCGAATATTACGAGAACCATCGTCGTACGTTTTTAAATCTCTGCAGAGAAGGAAAAAATCCTGCCAGGGGAACAGGAATTGCGGGCGATGTACAACGCCATCAACGCACACTGCAGCGCGAAAGGCTGCGACATTTCCAAACTCCGCAAGCAACAACAGCAATGAGCAAGAACACCCTGCATCACCCGGAAGAGCACCCGATCAAAGTCACGCAACCGGAGACAGCCGTTTCGAAGACGATCAAGCTCGGCACTTTTTTATTGCTGGCGGCAGGAAGTATTGTCGTGTACATCCTGATCCGGCTGAACGTAATGACGATCCTGCGCGACGATTATCAAAAATTATTGTCGAAGCTGAGTCTGGCGGGATTCGTCGGGTTTCTCGTGCTGGCGCTTTCGAAATTCAGCGAAGGCATCATCGCCAAACGCGCGAAGAACCGCTCGAACCGCTACAACCTCACGCGGCTGATCCGGTTGCTCAGCTTTTTGCTGTTTGTCGGCATCATCATTTCGTTTGTGTTCGTGAACTGGTACACCGCTGCGGTTTCGCTGGGACTGATGTCGCTGATCCTGGGATTCGCGCTGCAAACGCCGATCACTTCTTTCATCGGCTGGATCAATATTCTCGCGCGCTCACCGTACCACGTCGGCGACCGCATCCAGATCGAACAGTTCACCGGCGACGTGATCGAGATCGGTTATTTCGACACGACACTCTGGGAATTCGGCGGCGATTATCTCACGAACGACGTACCGAGCGGGCGCATCATCCGCTTCCCGAACAGCCTCGTGCTGCAATCGGCGGTGTACAATTATTCCTGGGAAAAGTTCCCGTACATCTGGAACGAGATTCCTTTCCACGTGGCGTATGAAAGCGATCTTCCTTTCGTTGCAAAAACGATTCGTGAGGTGGCGGCGCGGGAGCTCGGCCCGGACATGAGCGAGCGCATTCATCGCTTCAAGGAGCTGGTGAAGCGCACAGCAGTTGATGAGCTCGATGTGAAGGAATATCCGTTCGTTGCGCTGCGCATCAACACGAACACGTGGGTGGAAGTGCTGGTGACGTATCTCGTCGAGCCGCGTAAAGCGTCTGCCACGCGCACGAAGCTGATCCAGGCAATCGTGGCGGAGCTGCTCCGATCGCCGGAGCGTGTGATGTTTCCGAAGAGCAATGCGCGTTAGTGCGCTCTCTACTCCACCGAGATTTTTCCGCTTGCGATCCAGCCTGCTCTTCCGATGACGCGATAGCAGTAAATGCCGCTGCTCATTCCTTCGCGATTCAAAGTTGAGCCAATTCACAGCGGCGCACCATCACATGATCATGCGGTTTTTCCCTTGCGGCGATTAACTTTACGCCATGCGTCAAAAGCTCAACATCATTACGCTCGGCGTTTCCGACCTGCAGCGTTCGCTTGAATTTTATGAGAAAGGCCTCGGCTGGAAAAAATCTTCTGCAAGCCAGGACAACATCGTTTTCTTCCCGCTCGGCGGAATGGTGCTGGCGCTGTACCCGCGCGAGCTGCTGGCGGAAGACGCAACGATTCCTGCGAAAGGCAGCGGCTTCAGCGGCATTACGATCGCTTACAATGCGAAGTCGGAACAGGAAGTCGATGAGGTGCTCGCCGAAGTGAAGAAGCTCGGTGCTGTGATCGTGAAGCCGGCGCAAAAAGTTTTCTGGGGCGGCTACAGCGGCTACTTCCAGGATCCCGACGGACATTTGTTCGAAGTGGCGTACAACCCGTTTTTCGGTTTCGACGCGAACGACAACCTCGAGCTCCCATGATCGTGCTCGAGCCCTGGTCGCCGCAATGGAAATCCGCTTTCGAAAGAGAATGCGCGCGGCTGGCTCCTGCTTTTGAAAAATTTTCTTTCCGCGCCGAACACATCGGGAGCACGTCGGTGGAAGGGCTTGCAGGAAAGCCGGTGATCGACATGCTTATCGGGCTGGAGCGTTACGAAGACAGCGAACAGCTGATCGCACCGCTGGAAAATGCGGGCTACGTTTATTTCAAACATTTCGAAACGCGTTTGCCGAACCGGCGTTTTTTCGCGCGCGACGAGAACGGCGTTCGTACGCACAACCTGCATCTTGTAGCGCTCGACGGCGAATTCTGGGAGCGCCATTTGTTGTTCCGCGATTACCTGTGTACGCACCCGGAAACACGCGACGCTTATCTCGCTTTGAAAAAAGAGCTCGCCGTAAAATTCGCAGCCGACACAAATGCGTATGCCGATGCGAAGACACCATTCATTCGTGCAATCGAGATGAAAGCCGCAATGGAAAAACAACGGTAAGCTTTTCACGAACTGTTTCATCCGACGTTAACGGCTGATGCGTTTTATCTCATTTCCCGCCATTGATTACTTTTGCGCTGCCTTTCCATCAAAGGAAACCGCAACCGTATGAAAGTCACCGACCATCTCAAAGCTGCGAAAGCGCCGCTTTTTTCCATCGAGATCCTTCCCCCGCTCAAAGGAAAAAGCATCCAGTCGATCTACGAAGGCATTGACCCGCTCATGGAGTTCAAGCCGTCGTTCGTCGACGTCACCTATCACCGCGAAGAATACATCTATAAAAAACGCGACGGCGGTTACCTCGAGAAAGTTTCCATCCGCAAGCGCCCCGGCACGGTCGGCATCTGCGCGGCGATCATGAACCGCTATCACATCGACGCGGTCCCGCACATCATCTGCGGCGGCTTTACGAAAGAAGAAACCGAAAGCGCGCTCATCGATCTGCACTTCCTCGGCATCGACAACGTGCTGCTCCTGCGCGGCGACGCGATCAAAACCGAAGCGGCATTCGTTCCCGAACCGCACGGCCATCAATATGCGATCGATCTCGTGAAGCAGGTCGGCGAAATGAACCACGGCATTTACCTGCACGAAGATGTAGTCGACATGGCGCCGACGAATTTCTGCGTGGGCGTGGCCGGCTACCCGGAAAAACATTTCGAAGCGCCGAACCTGTACGCCGACATGCGCTTCCTCAAAGCGAAAGTGGATGCGGGCGCCGAGTACATCGTCACGCAGATGTTCTTCGACAACCAGAAGTTTTTCGAATTCGTCAGTAAATGCCGTGAAACCGGTATCAACGTGCCGATCATCCCGGGCCTGAAGATCCTGACGTCGAAAAAGCAGATCATTTCTCTTCCGAAGATTTTCCACATCGATATCCCGCAGGACCTGTACGAAGCGGTGGAAAAATGCAAAGACGACAAGGAAGTGCGCGAAGTCGGCATCCAGTGGTGCATCCAGCAATCGAAAGAGCTGATGAAAGGAAATGTTCCCTGCCTGCATTATTACACGATGGGCACGAGCGAATCGACGCGCCGTGTGGCGAGCGAGATTTTTTAGGGGTGCGAATTACGAATCCTTACGGATATACGAATACGCGAATGGGTGCTTCTGCAGAAGAATGCACCCATTTGTTTTTACGAACGGTTCGTAATGTTATCCGCCGAACGGATGAAACGCGCCTGCAATGTGCTTCACCGTTTTGCGGTTGTTCTTCTTCACAATGCCGATCACGTCGAAACGCACTTCATCGGTGAGGTTATTTTGCTCGAGGTAATGATTGGCGGCGCGGATGAGCTTTTTCTGCTTCGTTTTATTCACGAACACTTCCGGCTCGCCGAACGCATCCGTGCCGCGCGTTTTCACTTCCACGATCACAAGCTCATTCCCCTCGCGCGCCACCAGGTCGATCTCCAAATGCAGGAAACGCCAGTTCACCGCCAGGATCTCCAGCCCTTTCGCCCGTAAATAACGCACCGCTTCCTCCTCTCCCCACCGACCCGTTTCCTGGTTTTCCGTCATGCCGCGAAGCTAAACAGAGATTGGCATACTATTCGTTTGTAAATGGGTAGGGAGTTGCGTTGTTGCGGGGTGCGGAGGTGCGCGGGGGTATTTTGTAGCAGGAGAGTTGCGTAGTAGATCGGAGTTGAATAGTTGGTTGAGTTGGTTAAGTGGGTTCGGCTTGTTCGAACAAACGGGGAATGAAACTAATCTTAACCGAACCAACCTTACCAACCCTCCAACCCAACCAACCTTTCCTTTTAGCACAACCGCCACCTTCACCATTAACAATGATCCCACACACACGCACCTCGCACCCCGCAACACCGCACCCTTTTTTTGCTATATTTATAATTCACACCTGCACTCCCATGATTCGCAAAGCCCTGTCTCTCCTTCTCTTCCTGGTGACCTTCTCCGGGATGCTCCGCGCACAGAGTTTCGAAGGATTGATCGAATTCAAAAAGCAATCCGGCGCCGACGTTTCCAATTACGTGTATTACGTGAAAGGCGACAAAGTGCGCATCGATGAATTTGTGCCGGGCTCGCGGATCGTTTCGGGCAGCTTTATCGTGGATACGAAAGCAGGCACGATGATCTTCCTGAGCCCCGACCGCAAGCTCTGGGGCAACCGCGTTTCCAAAGGCACGCCCGTCGCTCCGGCCGGCGCTGTTGCCAGTTCTACGAAAAACACGAAAGATCTTTTCGGTTACAAATGCACGGAACAGATCGTGAAGAATGAAGCCGACAGCACGCAGATCAGCTACTGGGTTGCACCGGGAAAATTCAACTTCTTCCTGCCGATGATGAAGCTGCTCAACCGCCAGGAAAAATTCTCGACCTACTATTTCGCGATCACCGGGTTAAAAGACGGCGCCATGCCGCTGCTGGCGATTGAAAAAGATCTCAACGGAAAAGAAAAAGGCCGCCTCGAAGTCACCCGCCTCGAGCAGAAAGCGATCGGCGACGGCATGTTCGAAATTCCGAAAGACTACACGGAGGTGAAGTAACGCCTCCGGAAAAAAAGCAAAAACCCGTTCATTGTTGCTGAACGGGTTTTTTGTTACTGTTGGGAGAAGCACCCGGAAGGATTCACTGCCTGCCGAATCGCCTCAACCGTAGTACGGATAGCCGGTCTGGGCTGCGAGCTGAGACTCATTCGTTTCAGCAGGGCCGATACCTTCACCTGTACCTCTTCTACACCTTGTGGCATATGGCAATTGTGTTTGCCATCCGCATGGGGGAGAACAGAAGGGGGTTTGTACTGTGATTTGCGCCTACGTCGGGTCGGCGTATTCACAAATCGTTGATTATTCTTTGCAAAAGTATTACCGTTTTTTAGACATTCGCATGACTGCCGACATGTTTCTGCATGACTATTCGACGAAGCCGCCTGCGTTCCCGATGAAGGCCCATCGCAGCTCCATTATGGTTTTGAATTAGACAAATTCTAATCGAACCTGCTCCGCATCCATCTCCAGTTTGACGGTTTTTCCCAGCGGCAGCGCGTAATTTTTCTGTCCGTGGCCGGAAGGAAAACCATAACAAACCGGGAAAGAATAGTTCGCCATATGCGACGCGATGATCGCTTCGGCGGTCTTCCCGAACGGAACGGCATTGTCTTTCATATCGTCCATGCCGCCGATGATGAGGCCTTTCAATCCTTCGAATTTGCCGGCGCGGTCCAGGCTGAGGATCATGCGGTCGATGTGATAGAGATATTCGTCGAGATCTTCCAGCAGCAGGATCTTGTCGCGCGTGTCGATATCGGAAGCAGAGCCCTGTAGCGCATACAGCAACGAGAGATTGCCGCCGATCAATTGTCCTTCCGCATCGCCGTTTCGGTTGAGCGGATGCAGCGGCGCATGATAGCTTAGCGGCTCGCCGAACAACGCCATGCGCAGCGTTTCCGTCGAATACTCATCCTTCAGGAAGTTGATCGGCATGGTGGCGTGCAGCGTGGCAATCTGCGAATGACGGTGTATATGCGAATGCAGCACGGTGATATCGCTGTAGCCGATGATCCATTTCGGAGCGGCATTGAACGCGGTAAAATCAAGCCGGTCAACAATACGCATCGTACCGTAACCTCCGCGTGCGCTGATCACCGCTTTCACCGCAGGATCGTCGAGGAACGTCTGCAGGTCTTCCGCGCGTTCGGCATCCGTCCCGGAAAACTGGTGCTCCGCTTTAAAAAGATTTTTTCCGAAAACGACGTAAAGTCCCCAGCTCTCCAGCAGCTTCACTGCAGGCTCCAGCTCCTGCATCGTCACTTTTCTTGCGGGAGCACAAATGCCGATCGTATCGCCGGGCCGGAGATAGGGAGGAGTCTGGAGGTCTTCGGATTTCATGCGATAAACTTACCAATTATAGGCGGTCTCTCTGCTAAGCAGAACAGACCGTAATAAGAGCAGCGGACGGCATTCAAATGCAACAGTTGGCCGGGCATTCGGAAATTCGGGCATTCGGTATTCGTGCCCTGATGATACGTTAGGTGATGAGATCATTGAGCGGAATTTTAATGAGACAAAAACGGGCATTCGGTCATTCGGACATTCGGTATTCGTGCCCTGATGATACGTTAGGTGATGAGATCATTGAGCGGAATTTTAATGAGACAAAAACGGGCATTCGGTCATTCGGACATTCGGTATTCGTGCTCAACAGATCGTGAGGCAGTGGGAGCAACGAACGGAATTCGAATGCAAATAAAAAAAGGTCGTCGGTTGTCCGTCCTTTTGAATGAAACAAAAGACCATCAACCGATCGACCGAATAACCGACAAAACCGAATGACCGAATGACCGAATTTCCGAATGACCGATCATCCACCTGCCACAGGTTCCCGTTTATGCCGTAGTAGCCTTCGACTGCTTACTATCCATATACTTCATAATAAGGTCGGGCACTTTTTCGAACATGGCGCCGATGCCTTTGCTGTTGTTGGCGGGAACGAAGGTGATTTCGCTGCCGTGCGTGCAGAGGAAACCGATCGGGGCAATGCCGATGCCTGCGCCGCCGCCTACTCCACCGGAATCGGGCGTTTTTTCATTGGCTTTCTGTTCGCCGCCGCCGTAGCCGAAACCGATGCCGATACGGATCACCGGGACGCAGCTGTATTCGCCGAGCTGGAACGGCTTGCCGACAACGGTTTCAGAATTCGCTTCGGACTTCAGGAAGTTGGTCACATTGGCGAGAAGGCTCTCGAGATTGTTAAGGTCCATGGGTATGCTATTTTTTAGTTTATGAAAAGAGCGCAGCACGGACGATCCGCGCCAGGCGATTGTTTACTTCGAGCAGGATGCGGCTGTTCCCGTCGTAACGCACCCCGAACTTTTTCTGTTTTCCATGGAGAAAAAAGAAAACCGGGAAGAGATACGCATTCGCGATCGGGTCGCCGGTGTCGATCTCCACTTCGCAGCGCGTGACGTGAAATGTCTGCAGCACCGCGCGGATCTTGCGAAGCAGCTGCTGCGTCGTCAGGCGGCGTTTGGATTTCCTGCGCGGCTTTTCCCCGCGAACAGGTTTTTCCGCAACAGCTTCCGGTGGCCGCGGCGTGAGTTTTCTTTTCCATCCGAAAACGGAATAATACAGCTCATTCGACGGCACATCATACCAGAGGCGGCCAATCCTTCCGGCGCGCACTTCGTAGAGGTCCTGTTCCGAATCGAGTCGCAGCACGAGCTTCAGGCAGAGCAGCCACACGCACAGCAGCAGCACCATCCCGATCAACACACCTGCTATGAGAAAGAACCAGTACCACATCGCTGCAAAACTATCCTGCCTCACGCACGAAGACTTTGACGGCGGGCAATGCAGCAACTGATCCTTGTCATTCGTCCAAGCATCCACGCGCGCTGAGAAGCGGTCGCCGGTTTTTGCAGGAGGATCGAAAACCCTTGTCGGACAAGGGCTGTGGCACCTGCGTTGCAGAATTATCAGAAAAAAGGAGACATGTGGCGTTGGAATTTACTCTGGATCTTTTTCGTACTGCCCTACCCCGCACAAGCGCAGATCGGCTTCCCCGAAGAATACCCGATCGCTTACCAGCATAACCTCGCGGCGGCGCAGGAGAAAAAGGAAATGAAAGAACATCGCGTGAAAACAGTGGAGCGCATCAACACCAGCTATACCGTCGAAGGAAAAGACACGTTGCTGGCCGATTCCTGCTGGACGTTTTCCACTTACGATACCTGCGGCAACCTCGTCGCGGAAATGTGCCGGCCAATGGCGTTTTACGAACCGTACAACCTCGAATGCATCTACAATGCGAACGGACGGCCTTTGCACATCTTCAACAACGGCAAGCTGGTGAAAGAATTTTTTTACGACAGCTGCGGAAGGCTCGCCTCGACTGTGGAAGCGACACCGCAAGCGGCCATTCGTCAACAAACCGTGTTCACGTATTCGACACAGAACGGGAAGCTGTGCCGCTATGACATTTATGAAAATCATTACCGATCGTACCAGGATTCGCTGCACCACGGATTTTTTACCGGGCGCGTCCTGCTCGAATCGTACGCTTACGAATACGAAGAAGCGTGTCATGTGTTGAAGTACCAGCTGTATCCGAAACGCAACGATTCGCTGCTGACGGAAATCGTGTACGGCGATTCCTGCACGATGGTGTACGACAAGCGCAGTCCCTGCGGACGACGTTACTGTTATTCGAAAAGCGGGCAGCTGTTGTATTATTCGAGCTGCAGCCTCGATCGCACGCCGCCTTTCGGGAATTGCCAGTTTACGTACGACAGCGCCGGACGACTGGCGACGTACACCGCGCTGACGAACGACGGCAACGAAGTGGAAACGACGTACAGCTACGACGAGAACGGAAAGATCAAAGCGCAGCAAACGATCCGCAAAAGCCGGCGCTCGAAGGAAGTGATCGAGTACCGCAACTGCTACGACGAAAACGGCAATCTCTGCAAGTCGGTGGCGATCATGGACGGCGCGGTGCGCGTGGCAACGTATAGGTGGTCATTTTATAAATGAGTAGTTTTGCTGCTCTTATGACTCCGAAACGTTATACCGTAACCGCCGCGCTGATCTATGCCAACGGGCCGATCCACGTGGGGCACCTCGCCGGCTGTTACCTGCCTTCCGATATCTACGTGCGTTACCTCCGTTCCAAAGGAGAAGATGTGTTGTTTGTCAGCGGTACCGATGAGCACGGCGTGCCGATCACGCTGCGTGCGCGCAAAGAAGGATTGACGCCGCAACAGGTAGTCGATAAGTATTACGACATCATCAAAAAAGCGTTCTACGATTTCGGCATCGAGTTCGATATTTATTCGCGCACGAGCCGCCCGGCGCATCACCAGGTGGCTGGTGATTTTTTCAAAACGCTTTACGATAAAAACGTTTTTACCGAGCAGACGACGGAGCAGTATTACGACGAAGAAGCGAAACAATTTCTCGCCGACCGTTACATCGTAGGCACCTGCCCGAATTGCGGCAACACGAATGCATACGGCGACCAGTGCGAGAAATGCGGCACTTCGCTTTCTCCCGATGAACTGATCAATCCGCATTCGATGCTGTCGGGCGCGCCGCCGGTGAAGAAGCCGACGAAGAACTGGTTTCTCCCGCTTGATAAAATGCAGCCGAAACTGCAATCGTACATCGACAGCCACAAAGAATGGAAGCCGAACGTTTTCGGTCAATGCCAGTCGTGGCTGAAAGACGGCCTGCACCCGCGCGCGATGACCCGCGACCTCGACTGGGGCGTGAAAGTGCCGCTGCCGGATACCGAAGGAAAAGTGCTGTACGTTTGGTTCGACGCGCCGATCGGTTACATCACCGCCAGCAAAGAATGGTTCGAGCAGCCGCAGACGCGCGCCACGCTCACCTACGCGGGCAAACCGAAAAGCGACAGCTGGGAAACGTACTGGAAAGACAAAGACACGAAGCTGGTGCATTTCATCGGCAAGGACAACATCGTGTTCCATTGCCTGATCTTCCCGGCGATGCTCATGGCGCACGGCGATTACATCCTGCCGGACAACGTTCCTGCGAATGAATTTTTGAACCTCGAGAGCAATAAAATTTCCACGTCGCGCAACTGGGCGATCTGGCTGCACGAGTATCTCGAAGAGATGCCCGGCAAACAGGACGAGCTGCGTTACGTGCTGACGGCGATCTCTCCCGAAACGAGTGATGGCGATTTCACGTGGACGGATTACGAAGCGCGCATCAACAACGAGCTCGCAGCCGTGTTCAGTAATTTCGTGCACCGGACGATGGTGCTCACGCATAAAAATTTCGCAGGAAAAGTTCCGGAAGCTTCGCAGTACACGAAAGAAGACCTGCACGTGCTCGGTGAAATTTCAAAATTCCCCGATCGCATCGGCGCGGCGCTGGAGCAGTATCGTTTCCGCGAAGCGCAGCAGGAGATGATGAACCTGGCGCGCCTCGGCAACAAATATCTTTCCGACAACGAGCCGTGGAAGAATCCCGATGCGGAGCGCGTGAAAACCGTGCTCAACGTATCGCTGCAGATCTGCGCGAACCTCAGCATTCTTTGCGAGCCGTTCCTGCCGTTCACTGCCGCGAAGCTGCGCCGCATGCTCAACATCGGCACGATGAACTGGTCGGGCGCGAAGAATACGAACCTGCTTTCGGCGAATCATACGCTGAGCGAGCCGGTGATGCTGTTTGCGAAAGTGGACAAAACGCTTTTGCAGAAGCAGCTCGACAAGCTGGAGCAGATCAAGAAAGAACAGGAAGCGGCAGCCGCTGCTGCGAATGTGAACGCAAACGCAAAACCGGTGGAACCACAAAAAGAGACGACCACTTTCGACGATTTCTCGAAGATGGACATCCGCATCGGCACGATCATCGCCGCCGAGAAAATGCCGAAAAGCGACAAGCTGCTGAAGCTTACCGTCGACACCGGCATTGACCAGCGCACCGTGCTCAGCGGCATCGCGAAATATTATTCGGCAGAAGAAGTCGTCGGCAAGCAGGTTACGATCCTCGTCAACCTCGCCCCGCGCAAAATGATGGGCATCGAATCCAACGGCATGATCCTGATGGCGGAGAACGCGAACGGCGAGCTCAGCTTTGTGGCGCCGACAAAAGACAATATGAATAATGGCAGTACGGTGAAGTGATGTGCCGATTTGCTGATATGCCAATATGCTGATGAAAAGGGCCGGTCGATTGGATCGGCTTTTTTCTTGAAAGGAAATTTTTGAAACTTTCGTTTTATGGCAAATGAAAAGAGCCTCGTACTTGAATTTCTTCCGAAACTCTTTTGGATTGTTGTTCCTGCATTTTTCGGATTGCTTATTCTCATTTACAAAAAGTCTAAAGGCAGGATCTCCCGATTGAATATTGAAACTCTGCGAAGAAAAGCTGATGATCATTCTTTAACCGTCCGCGACTTTCCTGAGCTCGACAGCCTGACCCGGTCGTTTCCATTTACTGCTTCTGCATTTCACCAGGTTACATCAGAAATAATTCGTGAAGCGTTATTGACGGATGCCTCCTTAAAAGCAGAATTAGCAGCGCTTTTGAAAACACAGGATGAAATAAGGATTTGCATCATGACTGAACGTGAAGATCTCATACCCGTAAGTTCAAAATCGTTGAAAGCCTATCAATACGAAGAACCGGTCTTTATCGGATTGTTCTTTAACCGGGAAAAACACACTTTAGACATTCGCAGCACTGCCTATAAAAATCTCGACGAGAAAAATCATCTCGCCCGGGTAGTTTTTTGCATCGAACGAAAACTGAACTAAAGCTCTAAGCAAAGCCGGTCGATTTGATCGGCTTTTTTCTTTCCCCTCAAAAAAGAAAACTTTCCCCGCTTGTTCGAGCGAAGTCGAGAACCTGTTTCATTCCAATGCGAAAAGTTCCCGACTCCGCTCGAACAAGCTGAAGAAAAAGCGCGGGGGCCTCGTGCGCATCAGCACATTGTCCAATTAGCACATTAGCAAATCAATTCGGGAAAAGCACGCCGTCACAATCCAAACAATTCAGCGTCGGAACCCTCGCGGCGAATTTATAATTGATCGCTTTGATGAATTCGTTGGTGATGAGCGCGTAGCCTTTCTGGTGCGGGTGATAACCGTCGAGCGAGAAAAATCCGCCCGTTACGAATTCCGCGTTGATGTCGACGCCGTCCCAGCGCACGCCGCTCTGCACATTCTGGAAATACGCATGCATATCCACCAACGCAAAATCGTACTGCGCGGCTTTCTGCGCAATGACCTGGTTGTACGCATCGATCACCTGGTCGAGGAAAGCGACTTCACCGCTGTCGAGCACGTAACGTTTCGGGATCGTGGAAAAGAGCACGCCCATGTAATTGCATTTCATCGAATCGAGCGGAACGCCGAGCGTGATGTATTCGCCCGCGTGCATCTGCCGTACACCCGACGGCGCATTCGGATCGTCGATCACAAAACCGTTCGCGCCTTCGTGGAAAGAAATATGCGTGAGGCCGCTCACCGTGTAAATGTCATTGAGCGAATCGGCTTTGCTCTGCGTGAGCGTGGCGCCGTTCCAGGGCACGAGCGTGAAATACGGAAAGCTGCGAAAGCCCGGGATATTCGCGATCGCACCTTTCTGTCCCTGTGCCGCGAGCGGACGCAGGATCGAATCGAGATGCGCGGCGAACTGCTGCGGCGTAATGACCGGCGGAGCCACGCCACCATGACGCGCCCATCCGTAAATATTTTCCATGCCCAGCCACGCCGTCACGAAGCTCACCGGCGCCTGTCGCGTTTCCTGCGCGATCGTGGAGACGCCGGGGTTCGATGCGACAGGATAATAAAACGGCGTGTGGTAATTGTTGAACGGGTTCGCGCCGGTTTGCGGATTGAACCAATCGGCAGTCGTCGCAAACGGGATCGTCATGCACGTCGCGTTGTGCGGTGCATGCGGCAGCAACCAGTTTTGCGCATCGGGCAGCGCGACGGGATGCGTCACCGGCATCAATGAAGTCACGCCCTGGCAATCGGTGGCGTGATCGAGCTTCAGCGGAAACATGAACCACGGCTCCCACGGTTTTTCATTCCAGCCGAGCGCCGCATTTTCCGGCATCGACGACACATACATCGTCTGGCTTCCCGCCAAACGGAATTGCTGCGTCAGCATCGCGGCCACACTGTGCTCCTGGTCTGCGCGCGTCAGTCCGCCGTTCTGGTATCCCGAAAGAAAATTATCGCCGACGAAAGCAACTTCCGTAAAATTCGCAGCACCGGCAGAAGGCGAAAAATCGACGGGCTGCGGCCGACAAGTGCCCAGCAGCAGCGGAAGAAACAGGAACGGCAGAAGCTTTTTCATTCGCGCGAAAATTAATGCGTCACCACGAGCGGCGACTGGTAGCTGTATTCGCTGCTGAGCACACGCACCATGTACAAGCCCGCAGGCAATTCACCGGTGTTGATCGTCATCGTGGTTGCTCCGCTGAATTTTTCTTCGCTCACGATGCGGCCCGTGTAATCAACAACCTGCACGGAAGCAGGCGCGATGGCGAGACGCGAGAAGTCGATGCGCACTTCGGTATTCGCCGGGTTCGGACTGAGGCTGATGAGCGACGGCAGCGCTTTCATTTCTGCAATGCCGATCGGGAAATTGTAGGAGCAGTCCAACGGATCGCCGCAGAGGTAATGCACGAGGAAGTTGCGCGTGATCACCAGCGTCGTGTCATAATACGCGGGATTGCTGACTTCCGGAACGTGATCCTGTCCTTCGTACGTTTCGAAGCAATGCTCGATGTTCGCATTCGTCAAACGAACAGCGACGGAAGCGGAACCGTCCACTTCGAGCAGCGGGTAAGATCCGAGGAGATAAATGGTTGCCGAACCGTACGGAACCGTCTGGTCCTGGTCGCCGTGGAAAAGCATCGCCGGCATATTTCCCGGTGCGATCCACGACGTATCACCGAGCGCGCCGCAGATGTCGATGACGCCGCGGAACGAAGAAGAGTAACCGGGATTTCCGCTCAGTCCTTCGAGACCGCCGTTCAGCCCGTAATGATTCGTCGTATCGGCATACAGCGGGAACTCGCCCATGTTATCCATGTACGCCATGTGCAGCGCCGTGATCGCGCCCGCAGAAACGCCCATCACGAAAATGTTCGACGTGTCGATGCGGTAGCTGTTGCCGTTCGTCGCGAAATCTTTTTTGAAGAAACGCACCGCCGCTTTGCCGTCGTGCACCGCGCGGATCACGGAGCCTGCCGCATCCACGCTGTCGGGTGTGCCGAACGGGAAGTTCGTCATGCCCACGCGATAGTCGATCGAAGCGACGACGTAGCCCATGCGCGAAAAATCATTGCAGAATTGCAGCACGTCGCCGCCGGTTTTGGAACCGCCGAGGAAGTTGCCGCCGTGAATGAGAATGAGCAGCGGGCGGTGCATGGCCGTGTCGCCTTTCGGCATGTGCACGTCGAGCTTGAGTGACGTCACCGCGTTCGACATGTTCACGTTGCTGCCGTAAACGATGTTGGAGATCGCGGAATCCTGCGCGAAGGTGATGTCGCGGTAACGTGTGCCGTTGCATTGCGCAGAAATTTGCTTCGTCGTGAAGAGCGCTGCGGTGGCGAGTGCGAGGAGGTAGAATTTTTTCATGTGAGAGGATTAGAACGTGCAGGCGATTCCTGCGCCGAATGCGTTGACCATGGTTTGATATGTTCCGGAAAAACCGGTTTCGAGATTCGTGTCGGTGCGGCGATTTCCCTGTGTGTAGAGATAGAAAAAGTTGGCGCTGATGTTTTGCGTGAAATGAAATGTGCAGCCGGCCGTGATGCCGAAGCGGTCGCTGTCGGGCGTTTCCGGCGTGAGGTAACCATCCTGCACCGGCGTGAGATCGTAATAGACGCCGTCGCGCAATTCGACTTTTTCATCGGCGATGTAGTTCGCACCCGCACGGAACGTGTACGTGTCCTTGTAGCAGCGCGCGGAATGCACGTCTTCGAGCTTGTCGGTATTCGTCGCGAAATCGATGCGCAGCGTATCGTACGACGACCAGTTCGTGCGGTTGATGTCGACGGCGAATTTCCATTTCTCATTCGTGTAACCAAGACCGAGCGAGATCGTCGACGGCAGTTTCAGCTTCGTGGTAAAAGAGCCGTCCGGAAAATATTCCGCCAGCGAACCGGGAACCGTAAAGTCGGCCGTTCCGTTTTTCACTTCAACGCCAACGCCCGAGCGCATTGAAATGCCTGCTGAAAAATGATCACCGATCTTCGAATAAACGCCGGCATTCCATCCGAAGCCGGAAGCTTTTCCTTCGAGCTTCGCATCGCCGTAATTGCCCTGCGCATCCTGCACCGGCACGCCTTTCTCCAATGAAAAAGAGCCCGTCGCATACACGAAGCCCGCGCCCACGCTCAGCCAGTCGGTGAAGCGATACGAAGCGGAAGGCTGGATATAAAACGTCTCGAGGCTGATGGAGCGGATGATGAATTGACCTTTCCAGTCGGAAGGCCAGGCCGCGCTGCTGCCGTACGGATTATAAACGCCGAGACCGAACGCGAACTTCGAGCTGTCGGGATGAAACGCCGCATACACATTCACCGGCGTGGCGATATGGTTCTTCATGTACGCATGATAAATGCCCGGCGAACGTTCCATGTAAATCGTGTGCGGCACGAGCAAGGAAACGCCCGCATCGAATTGCCAGCCCGGCTGCAGGAACGACATGCCTGCAGGATTGAAGAAAACGGTGGCGGCATCGGTACAGAGGCCGGTGCCCGTATGGCCCATGCCGAGCTGCCGTGTGCCGTGCGTATTGAGCTGGAAACCGCCGGCGCGAAGGGAGCCGAAGCTGCACCCCAACAGCAGCAAAGCGAGTAAACGTCTGATCATGCGGGAAGGTTGGTCTTTAAAAGTAGCAATTCGTGCAGAAGAAAAAAACTCTGGTGAAATGGCAAACAACAGCAGCGAAAGTGTCTTGCGCCGCAGCGCTTACCTTTGCAGAAGACATGCAGCACCAGGAATTCGACGCGCCGAAAGCACTGCGGGACTTTATCAAATGTTTCTGGCATACGCGCATGGAGCTTCATGAACAGCAGTCCGGCTTTGAAGTGCTTCCCGACGGCAACGTGGAGATCGTGTTTCATTTCGGAAGCGATTGCCGCATTTTCACGAAGGACGAATGGCGTCCCCTGCCCTCTCCGTCGGTGATGGGCCTGCCCGACCAGCCGGTGGTGCTGAAGGCCAGCGGACATTTCGAAGTGATCGGCGTTCGTTGCTTTCCCTGGACGGTTTTCGGTTTGCTTGAAATTCCTGCGGGGAAAGAGCAGCTGTCGTTGTCCGATCACCCGGTTGCGCAGCTGCACCCGCTGGTAAGCGAATGCATGCGGGAGGGCCGGATTCATGATGCTGTAGTGTTGCTGCAGGATTTTTTTCTTGCAAGACATCCGCAACTGCCGGTTGACCGAACGCTTTCGAAAGCAGGATCTGCCTTATGCGAAGCGAACGGCACACTGCCTGTGGGCGAAGTTGCAGCGGCGGCACATACTACTGTGCGCACGCTCGAGAGAAAGTTCAAGCAATCGTCGGGCTTCACGGTGAAAGACGTGTCGGGGCTGATGCGGTTCGAGCAGGTGCGCAATTACCTGTGGCTGCATCCCGATGCCAATCTTGCTGCGCTGGCGGAGGAAATGGGCTACACCGATCAATCGCACCTCAGCCGCGAATTCAAGCGCTACAGCGGCACAACGCCCGCCGCATTCGCCCGCAAACACGCCGGGAAAAACGCGCGGTAACCGGAATTTTGTCGGATTTATACAAGCGTAACGCAAAGCCGTTCCGGAATTTTGCGCCGTAATCTTTTTGTTTCCCGACGAAAGCTCCGGCAATAGAACCTCTGCTGTTCACTGCTGCGTTTCTGCGAAACACTTCCCGCATTTATCCGCAGTCGTGTTCCATGCGGATTTCTTATACGATTAATTATGCATTTTAATAAAAGTAAACTTCCATTATGGATTGTCATTGGAATTGTGCTGATGAATTCCATCGGCCTTTCCATTGTGCTGCCGCTGCTGCCCTTCCTTGTTGGACGTTATCTTCCCGAACGACAGGTCGCAGTGGGCATGAGCGCGTTGCTCTCGGTGTTTGCGGCCTGCACGTTTTTTGCCGCGCCGGTGCTGGGTGCGCTGAGCGATCGTTACGGACGGAAAATCATCCTGCTCATCAGCCTGCTGGGATCCGTCACCGGTTACGTGCTGTTCGGCATCGGCGGCGCACTCTGGGTGCTGTTTCTCGGGCGGATCATCGATGGGCTCACGGCAGGTAATATCAGCACGCTGTTTGCGTACCTCTCCGACAGCACGAAACCGGAAGAGCGCGCGAAGTGGTTCGGTTACGTCGGCGCGGTGATGGGCATCGGGAAGATCGGCGGGCCGGCGCTGGGCGGATGGCTGGGGAGTCTTTCGCTGGGATTGCCGTTTTTTATCACGGCGGGAGTGATCCTGCTCTCCGCGCTCGCTGTTTATTTCTTCCTGCCGGAATCATTGCCGCTGGAAAAAAGAACAAAGACCTTATCGCGCGACCACTTCAATACGTTTGCTCATTTCCAGGAAATGTTCCGCATGAAGCAGCTGCAATTGCTGCTGGTGCTTGGAGCGCTCTTCTACGCCGCGCTGGGTATTTTTCAATTTAATTTCACGTTGCTCCTGAAGGATATTTATAAATGGGGCCCGGCGCTGATCGGCAGTATGCTGACGGTGGCGGGGATCTGCGAAATACTTTCTCGTGCGGTGCTGTTGCCGTGGCTGCTGAAACGCTTCCAGGAGAGAAGCATCGGCATTGCAGGATTGGCCGGACTTTGCGCAGGATTGGCATTGCTGCTCGCGAGCGTCTACCTGCATTCCACGATCCTCATTGCGCTCGCTGTCGTGCTGATCATTTCCGGCGAAGGGCTGTTCGATCCGACGTACAACGCCCGCCTTTCTCAATCGGTGGATGAGCGCAGCCAGGGGAAACTGCAGGGCGTAAACATCAGCCTGCAATCGGCGAACAACATGCTGATCCCGCTGGGCGCCGCAGCGCTTTACATTTACAGCCCGGGAATGTTATACGGCGCCGCCGCGATGATCATTCTCGTCGCGCTGCGATTGCACCTGATCGCATTCACAACCACCAAACGCGCTGAAACATGAACACGACACTCTGGATCCTGCAATCGCTACTTGCTGCTGCGTTCATCCTGCCCGGCTACGGCAAGCTCTTCAGCAGCAAAGAGCAGCACATTGCCGACGGGCACATCCGCCCCGGCGCATCTGTGTTGCCCATCCGTGTGCTCGGCGTGCTGGAAGGACTTGGCTGCATCGGCATCATCGTCCCATGGCTCACCGGCATTTTACCGGTGCTTACACCCGTTGCCGCCACCGGTTTCGCGCTGATCATGACGGCCGGGCTGGTGCATCATGCGCGGAAAAAGGAATTCAAGATGTTACCGATGCTCGCGCTGCTGCTGGTGATGGCGATGATGGTAGCGTGGTTCAGGTTCAGGCAATTGCTGTAAGGAAACGGGATGCAGGCTGGCAGTTTTGCGGAGTGTGCTACCTTTGCAGGATTATTGGGTGCCGTAGTTCAATGGATACCCGCCAGTTGGTCCCGTAGTTCAATGGATAGAATAGAAGTTTCCTAAACTTTTGATACAGGTTCGATTCCTGTCGGGACTACAACAATAAGGAAGCGGCTAAAATCGGCCGCTTCTTTTATTTTTAGAGTTCACAGTAATTCTTAGAAATTTGCTTCCCAATAATTTCTGTATTCTTAGCACGGATCCTTTCGCCAGTGAGCAGGCTGAGCTCTGTCTTGCAGATGGCGCTGCCTTGCAACGTGCACTGGGTGGTGCCCCTCATCGCAGGCATATTTTTTTGCGGCGCTTTGTGTTTTAAAGTTTTCCCCAACTTGCTTTCCATTAACTATTACGACATAGTGCGAAGTTGGTACATGTTCACTGGATGCGTGAGGTCTATGCTCAACATAGGATGCTGCCATGGAGGTATGTTTTAGGTTTAATGATAGGTTTACAAAAACGAGTGAATATAGAACCCAATAACAGGAATACTCGGTAACAAACGTTTGTTGTCGGCTAAATCAAAGACTATCTTATAAATAGTTCGATTCAATCCTCTAAGGCGTTAGTCATCTAAATAATTAATCATAGATTTTTAAGACCACAAAATTCAGAAGACAGCCCGAATTTCCATCCGGACTGTCCCCTTTCCTATTTAAAGAATCATCTGCTACACTTATTTTGACATCTTCCTCAACACCTCCTCCAAATTGCTCATCGACATCTTGAATCCTTCCGTGAAACCTGTCGCCAGCAAACGCTCCATGCGCTCCAGCGATTCGTTGTAGATCTTGATCTTCACCGTTGTCTTCCCGTCCTTTTCGCTGAACGTATAATCCCAATCCGAACCGGCAGGTTCAGGATTTCCATCCTTGTCCAGGAACGTGTTGAACATTTTGAAATTCGTCTTCGGCGTAATGGACGTGTATTTCTGCACCGCCCAGCGCTCCATTCCTTCGGGGCTCACCATCGCATACAGCCGTTGTCCGCCCACTTTGAAATCCATCGATTTCGTTTTGGATACAAACGGTTTCGGCGCGACCCACTGGTCCAGCAGCTCGGCGGTGGTGAAGGCGTCCCATACCAGCGGGAGCTCCGCGTCAAATTCTCTTGTGATGTGTACCGTTTTCGCGGCTTTGTCAAGAGTAAAGTCAAATAACAGGTTGTCGTTCATTTTTTCTTTTTTTTAAGCGTGGCTAATACGTGGTCTAATTGGTTGAACTGCGTTTCGAGCATCTTCCGGAATTGCCCGACCCATTTATCGATCTCATCGATTTTCTTTGCGTTGATGTGATAATAAATTTCGCGGCCGCGTTGCTCTTGTTTCAGCAGTTCACATTCGGTAAGAATTTTAATATGGTTGGATACGGCCTGCCGGCTCGAATCAAAATGTTCGGCCACGGCATTCGGCGTCATCGCCTGCGCTGCAATCAAAACCAGGATCGCCCTTCTCGTGGG
>CAMLEF010000030.1 GCA_946478675.1 uncultured Flavobacteriales bacterium
CGCAAAAATGCAAAAAACCGAGACACGAAGCGTGGAGAAAATAAAGGTTCGCACTGGCTGCATGGAGCGCTTTTCCTGTGCCTGTGGTTAAAGCAGCTGTCTTGATTGCAGTATTATCTTCTTATAGCTTGCACTTTCACGCATCGCCATTCGTCCATTCCGATATCGGTAGCCTGGACATCGTGCAGCATTTTTTCAAAGGCAGGACTATCCGGATGATTCATTCTCAGATGTGGTACATGCGGAGGAGTTATTCCCTTCCATTCCGTGAAACGCGTTTTTAATGCCGCAACAGACGGGGCATTGCTTTTATCGGCACGCAACACTAACTCGATCCGGTTTTGCCCATTGGTAATCACGTAGATTTTTTCAACTGCAGTATCCGCAAGCAGATCGCGCAGGTCGCCATCTGAAATCGCAGGAAGCTGACGGGATGCGCAACCCAAACCGGTTACACCGAGAAGTACGGCGAGAAGTGCCAGGAAAGTTTTCATCACACTACATTTTCTCCCACTCCCACAGCTTAAAGCTCTTCATCTTGTCGAACGGCATTCCCGCATTCTTCAAATGCAGCAGCACCTGCCCGCGGTGATGCGCTTCGTGCGCGATGAGATACGCGAAAAACGTTTCCGGGCCTTTCCTGAATCCTTTCGCATTCCCATTCTCCACATCACGGAATAGTTCCGCTACGGCTTCCGCAGAAGATTCCAGCGCAGCCTTCAGCTCTTTCTTAGAAACGCCCTTCTCCATTTTCTTCAGCGATTTCACCAGCGCCGGCCGTAACGCTTCCAGCCATTGCAGCCGTACGTTGTGCAAATGCGCCAACTGATCGGCAATGCTGCGCGCTCGGGCATTCGCAGCAAAATTCAACTGCTCATCAGAAAGCTGCTCGATCACAAAAATGTTGATGCGGTTGTTCGTCAGGAAAACGTCGGCGAGGGTGCTCATGAGAAAAGTTTAAAGTCCGGGGGTTAAAGTCCGAAGTTTCAGGTTACAGTGCATCACTTTAAACTCCGGACTTTAAACTTCGGATTCATTTATAATTCTCCATCCGCAGCTCTTCACCGCAGAAAAAATATTCTTCCGGAACCTGGTTGGAGCAGACGATGATCGTTCTTCCGGAATGATTATCGGTAACGAGCTTGCCGTACCATTCGCAGGCCTGGTGGTCGAGATTGGAGCACGGCTCATCGAGCAGCAGCAGCGGCGTATCGCTGAGGATCGCCAGCGCGAGCTTCGTGCGCATCCGCATACCCGAGGAAAAATTCTTCAGCTGCTTGTTCTTCGCATGCGCCAGCCCCGACAATTCGAGCACGTCGTTCGCGTGAAGGTTATTCCGCCACTTCTTGAATTGTCCGTGGAAAGCGATGGATTCCATCAGCGTGAAATCGTCCATCAGGTCGAGGTACGGCGAAGCATAAGAGATGTGACGATACACTTCTTCCTGCCCGATCTTCATCGCGTTCCATTCGTAGAACGCTTTTCCTTCGCCCTGCATGAGGCTGCCCGCAATCACCTGCAGCAACGTCGATTTCCCCGAACCGTTCGCGCCGAGAATAACCGTTTGTTTTCCCGTCTCGAACACATGCGAAACGCCACGGAAGATCCACTCCCGTCCGAACTTCTTACCGATATTTTCCAGCGAAACGCGCACGCGCAAAGATATTGAATGAGTTGGAGTTTGGAGTGGGGTGTGGGGTGTGGGGTGTGGGGAGGGTTGTGTGGGGTTTTGGACATTTAAAATCCCCCCGTTTGTTCGAGCGAAGTCCAAACCTTTTTCATTCCAATGCGAAAGGTTCTCGACTTCGCTCGAACAAACGGAGAGCCCGAACAAACGTAAAAGCGACTAAAAGCATTTCATCTGAAAAGGAAGATTCTAAGCTACAGACTCCCGACTCCGAACTCAAAACTCCGAACTCACTTCACCAGTCCGCGATTGTAGATTCGCGAAACAAAAATCGGCATGAAGCATGCAGCGACTTTCTCACCGTCCGTCAGCTTTGAAAGATCGCCCTTGATCGACCAGTCGTCCCAGCTGTTGCCGAAGTACGTATCGAATTCGAGATCGATACCTTCGCGCTTCATCGTCCACTGGCTCCACGTCGAAGCATACAGCGTTTGGATCGTCACTTTCTCCGGCAGGTCGCCGCCGCTCAGCTCCCACTTGTTCCAGGAAGAACCGATCCACGTTTTCAGCTTGTAGCTTTTGCCGTTGACGGTGATCTCCCAGCTGTTGTATTTATCGTTGAATTCCGTGTTGATCTCGCCGCTCAGCCCGCCTACTTCAAACGTCCAGCGGTTCGGATCATTCATCAGGTAGGCTTCGATATTTCCTTCTTCACTGCCGAGCGTCACTTCCCAACGTTCGATCTTCCCTTTCATGAACGTGCGCACGCGGCCTTCCTCCGCCTCTTCCGCACGAAGCGTGGCGAAGCAGCCGAACAGGAATAGCAATACAAGCAATCGTTTCATGAATGGAAATACTTCAAAAACTGCGCCGTTTTAGCGATGAATAATACCGGCCGCCACCATGACAGGAATAAAGGCCACGGCCGCTTTCACGCCGGGCGAGGTATCGCCGTTGCAGCCGGAAATGCTCCAGTCGCCCGCATCGTTGCTGTAGCGCTGGCGCATGCTGATGTCGACGTTGCCGCCGCTCGCCTGCCAGTCGCTCCAGTCGTTGCTGTAACGCGCGCGGATCGTCACGTCGCTGCTGAGATCGCCGCCGCTGAGCGACCACTCGCTGAAGTCGTGGCTGTAGCGTGTGCGCAGCGTGTACGATTTGCCGCCGATGTCGATGCTCCATTCGGAAAAGTCGTTGCTGTAGCGCGTGCGGATCGTGCCCGAAGCGCCGCCGACCTCCACGTTCCATTCGCTGAGATCGTTGCTGTAACGTTCGCGGATGCTGCCGCCACCACAGGCATCGACCGACCAATCGCTGGGATCATTGCTGTAACGCTGGCGGACGCTGCCATCCTGTGCCGCTGCGAAAAACGGGGTAAGCAGCAGGAGGAAAAGGAGATGGAGTTTTTTCATAACGACAAGTTAGTGCAAAAATGGCCGCGGATTTCGCGGATGACGCGGATTAAAAATGCGGCGGCGGAACACCTTTGAATTTGCTCAGTAGCCAAAGCGAAAGACAGCTCTGCTGGTAACCGCGCTCATTCTCTTCCATACTATCCGGGCGACAGGTGCGCGATTCCTCCGCCAGCTTTTGCTCTTCTTCTTTCGAAAGTGAAACGGCCTGCGCAAACGGTTTGCCGGAAATGTATTCGATTGCTGCAATCGCCGCCATCTGGTACGGATATTCATGATCGCGCAATTGGTCGTTGCAGATCATCGCCGTGGTGCGGTATTCCTGCGGATCTTCTTCCCAACCGTAATACTGGAAATAATCGCCGCGCAGCAACGCATGTTTAATTAACGGAACTGCCGATTGATATTTCAAATACGCAGCGAGATACATAAACGACGGTGCGCTGTCGATGTGCTGCACGATGAACGGCTCGAGTGAATCTTTATGATTAACGATTCCGCGAAGGAAGACGCTGTCCTGGAGGAGAAACTTTCCGTGGCGCAGGTCTTCGTAATCGCCGGTCGCAGGATCGGCGTAGATCGGCATTTTCGCGATGTCGTGCTGCGCTTCGGAAAGGTGATGGCGCAAATCGGCAATTTCTTTTTCGCGCGAAGAAGAATGACAACCGATCAGCAGCAACAACAATGCGAAAGAAATTTTCATCCTGAAAATTAAGGAAGGGAAACGTTGCCCTGCAACATTCCGGAGGAATTGCAAGCAAAAGGGTCGACCTTCCGATAGCTATCGGCAGGTCGACCCCTGCTCTCGCAGTAATAATATTCTTAAGAAATCCCGCGGATAATCCCATCCTTCGAGGCACGAATAAACTCGAGGATCAATTCCTTCTCTTTCGTTTCCGGCGCTTCTTTCTCGATCACGGAAACGGCATTCGTCACGTTCAAACCTTTCACGTACAGCGTGCGGTAAATATCTTCGATCTGCTGGATCGATTCATTGGAGAAACCGCGGCGGCGCAGTCCTACGGCATTCACGCCGACATACGACAGCGGCTCTCGCGCAGCTTTGACGTAAGGCGGAACGTTTTTGCGGACGCCGCTCATGCCGGCAATGAACGCATGCGCGCCGATGTGCACGAACTGCGAAACGCCCACCATGCCTTCCAGGATCGCCCAGTCTTCGATGATGCAATGGCCGGAGAGCCCGACGTTGTTCGCGAGAATGACGTTGTTGCCCACGAGGCAATCGTGCGCCACGTGAACGTACGCCATCAGCAGGCAATTGCTGCCGATCGCGGTTTTATGACGGTCTTTCGTGCCGCGGTTCACCGTGACGTGCTCGCGGATTGTTGTATTATCGCCGATCTCGGTGATCGTCTGCTCGCCTTCGTATTTCAGATCCTGCGGGATGCCGCTGATGACGGCGCCGGGAAAAATGCGGCAGTTCTTACCGATGCGCGAACCGTCCATGATCGTCGTGTGCGGACCGATCCACGTGCCGTCGCCGATCACGACATCGCCCTGGATGTACGCGAATGGTTCGACCGTAACGTTCGATCCGAGCTTTGCCTTCGGGTCGATGTGTGCGAGGGGTGAGATCATACGCTGGCGGGTTCCGCTTTTTTCTGTTCCACGTTCCGCACCTTTATGATCTGTGCGAGCATCTCTGCTTCGGAAGCGACTTTGTTGTTGAGATACGCGGTGCCTTTCATGTGGCAAAGTCCGCGGCGGATCGGCGTGAGTAGCTCGAGCTTGAAGACGAGCGTATCACCCGGCACCACTTTCTGCTTGAACTTCACGTTCTCCATTTTCAGGAAATACGTCTGGTAATTTTCCGGATCGGGAACGGTCTTGAGACACAGGATTCCGCCGGTTTGCGCCATCGCTTCCACCTGCAGCACGCCGGGGAAGATCGGCTCGTCGGGGAAGTGGCCCTGCGTCCAGAATTCCGTCATCGAAATATTCTTCACCCCCACCACGTACGTCGGCGTGAGCTCGATGATCTTGTCGACCATCAGGAACGGCTGGCGATGCGGCAGGATGCTCATGATCTCGCGAATGTCGCAGACGGCAGGCGCGCCGGGATCGAAAGACACTACCTCTTTTTTGGAACGCTCTTTTTTCACGAGCTCTTTCAGCTTCTTCGCGAAAGCAACGTTGCCGGCGTGACCGGGACGCGCAGCGAGCACATGAATTTTCATCTTCACACCAACCAGCGCAAGATCGCCGACGATATCGAGCAGCTTGTGGCGCGCAGGCTCGTTGTAATACTGCAGCGCGGTATTGTTGAGCACGCCGCGGCCTTTCACCTCTACGTCGGGCTTGTTGAAGACTTTGCGGAGATGCGCCATCTGCTCATCCGAGATCGGCTTGTCGACGAGCACGACTGCGTTGTCAAGGTCGCCGCCTTTGATGAGGTTGTGCGCGAGCAAGGCTTCGAGCTCGTGCAGGAACACGAACGTGCGGCAGCGTGAGATCGCTTCTTTGAATTCCGCCATCTTGTACATCGACGCGTGCTGCGTGCCGAGCACTTCGGAATTGTAATCCACCATCACCGTCACGCGGAACTCGTCCTGCGGAACAGCGAGCATTTCGACTTTCTTGATCGGGTCTTCGTAGGTGAGGTTTTCTTTCAGCTCGAAATAATAACGCTCTTCTTTCTGCTCAACGAAACCGGCTTCTTCGAGCGCCTGGATGAAAGGCCACGAGCTGCCGTCCATGATCGGAACTTCCGGTGCGTCGAGATCGATCAGGATGTTGTCGAGATCGCAGCCGGCAACAGCAGCGAGCACGTGCTCCGTCGTGTAAACGCGCGCGCCGTTCTGTTCAAGCGTCGTGCCGCGGGCGGTATCCACTACGTTGTCGACGTCGGCATCCACAACGGGCTGTCCGTCCATGTCGACACGGCGGAATTTGAAACCGTGATTGTCAGGTGCGGGATGAAACGTAAGATTGGCTTTCTTGCCGGTATGCAAACCGACGCCGGAAACCGTTACGGACTTTTTAATCGTACGCTGTTTCGTGCTCATCACTGGGGATCGGATCCGTTGTATTTTTTTTCGAGTTGCTTGACTTTATCCTGGATTGCAGGAAGATTGCGGAAGACGACGTACGAGCGTTTGTAATCGCCGATGCCGAAAGCGGGAGAGCCCTGCACGATTTCGTCGTCTTTGAGATTGCTGCCGATACCGGATTGCGCGGCGATCTTCACGCGGTTGCCGATGGTGAGATGGCCGATGATGCCGACCTGTCCGCCGATCATGCAATCGCGGCCGATCTTGGTGCTGCCGGCGACTCCGGTTTGCGCAGCGATCACGGTATTCTCCCCGATCTCGACGTTGTGTGCCACCTGGATGAGGTTGTCGAGCTTCACGCCTTTGCGGATGATCGTAGAGCCGAGCGTGGCGCGGTCGATCGTGGTGTTGGCGCCGATCTCGACGTGATCTTCGAGGATGACGTTGCCGATATGCGGAACTTTCTGGTAATTGTTTTCGCTGTTGGGCTGGAAGCCGAAGCCGTCGCCGCCGATGATGGTGCCTGACTGGAGAATGCAGTCGTTGCCGATCACGCAATCGTGGTACACGCGAACGCCGGAATACAGCGTGCTGCCGTTGCCGACTTTCGCCATATCACCGATGAAGACGTGCGGATGGATCTTCGTGTTGTCACCGATCACAACGTTGTCGCCGATGTATGCGAATGCGCCGACGTAAACGTTTTTGCCGATCGTAGCGGAAGGTGAAACATGCGCCTGGGCATCGACGCCGGTTTTGTTGAGGCGGAACTGGTTGTACGCTTCGAGCAGCTTCGCGAACGCCTGTCGCGCATCCGCCACGCGCACGAGCACGAGCTCTTTGGGAAACGCCTGTTCCGGTGCGAAATCGGAATTGACGATCACGATGCTGGCACCGGTGGTGTAGATGTAATGTGCGTACTGAGGATTCGAGAGAAAGGACAGTGAACCGGGCACACCTTCTTCGATCCTGGCCAGTTTTGACACCGAAACCTCAGGGTTGCCCTCTACCTTGCCGCCGACCAGCGCAGCAATTTCTTTGGCCGAAAATTTCATCCGTCAAATTTAAAACAATATCGGCTTGTAAAGGGCTGCTAACGAATGATCTTTTCAAATAAACGACGGATGGGATTTTACCCGGAAAGGGGCAGTGTTTTCAGGAAAGAATTACAGGGGAAATCAGCAGTCGGATGAAACGTGGGCAATCTGCGAGAAGTGTTTAACCACAGGTACACAGAGGTCACCGTGTTCTCTGTGAAGACCTCTGTGTAACTCCGTGGTTAAAGCAACAAGCTCTCCTGTATTCCGAACCTCTCCCGCAGCCTACACTTTTTCCTTCTTCGGCAACAACACATTCTTCCGGAAAACAAAAACGCAGACGATCAACGCTGCCAATGTCAATCCGGTGGAAAAAAGAAACGCAGCGCCGGGAATGTGCGCGGGAGCGTGTCCCGAGGTGAAGAATTTGAACAGCGAAGGAAACAGCAGCGGCCCGATGATCGCGCAAACGCTGATGAGGCTGGTGAGCGTGCCCTGCAGTTCGCCCTGCTCGTTCGGCGGAACGTGCGTCGACATGAGCGCCTGCACCGTGGGACCGGCCAGCCCGCCTAACGCCAGCGGCACCATCGCAGCGAAGATCAGTCCTGTCGTGGTGGAAAGTCCGCACATCGTGAGACCGACGGCATAAAGAAACAGCCCGACGTAAATCGAATTGCGCTCGCCCAGCTTCGGAATGAGAATGCGGTTCAGTCCGCCCTGCACGATGGCGATGGAAAGTCCGACAACAGCGAGTGACACGCCGATCATTCCTTTGCTCCAGCCGAACTGGAATTTTCCGTAGAACGCCCAGGTCGTCGGCAGCACTTGCCCGGCGAGGTTGACGAGCGTGAACGCCACCACGAGACCGATCAGCATCGGGTAACGGCGCAGATGCAGCAGCGCACCGAGCGGGTTGGCGCGTTTCCATTGGAACTTGCGGCGGTTCTCCGGCTTGAGCGATTCCGGCACGACGAAATAACCGTAGAGCGTATTCACCAGCGAAAGTCCGGCCGCAACGAAGAACGGCACACGCAGTCCCATGTTGCCGAGCAATCCGCCGATCGCAGGTCCGACGATGAACCCGAGACCGAATGCCGCACCGACCATTCCGAAATTCTTCGCGCGCGTTTCCGGCGTGCTGATGTCGGCGATGTAAGCGGTAGCAGTCGTAAAGCTGGCGCCCGTCATGCCCGCGATAAAACGTCCGACGAAAAGGAACGGGATCGTATTGGCGAAACCGAGGATCATGTAATCAAGGCCGAACGCCAGCAGCGAGCACAGCAGGATCGGACGCCGCCCGAAACGATCGCTGAGACCACCGAGGATCGGGGCAAAAAGAAACTGCATCGCAGAATACGCCGTCATCATGTAACCGCTGATCACGGCAGCATGCGGCTCATCCACATGCGCGATCTGCTGAATGAGATCAGGCATCACCGGGATGATAATTCCCAACCCGACCACGTCGAGAAAAAGCGTGATGAAAATAAACAGCAGGGCGTTGTTCTTAGGCTGAGCGGATGACATAGGCGGCAAAGATATAGCAATTGGAGTTGCGCGGTTCGGGGTGCGGGGGTGCGAGGGAATTAAAAGAGAAGCGGGGAATTGAAATGAAAAAATTAACCACATAGCCATATAGAATCACAATAGATTTTTCTATGTGTTTCTATGCTCCTATGTGGTTCCAAAAACGTTCCCGCAGCCTGCTTCAGCATCACATTAGCACAACCCCTCGCACCTCCGCAACACGCAACTCACGCAACTCTACCCGCCAAAATCCTCCACGCAATTCCACTTGTATTTCTTATGCGCCGCAAAGCCCACACCGATATGCGTAAAGCGTTTGTCCAAACAATTTTTCCGGTGACCGAGGCCGGGCACTTTATCATCGATCAGCAGCTGCATGACGATGGCGAGCGGTTCTTTGAAACCGTAGCTGCAGTTTTCACCCCACGTCGGAAAACGATCCTTGACGTGCGCATAACGTTTGTCATCGCCGGAATGACCGGTCTTTCCTTTTTTTCCGCTGACGTCGGCGTGCTCCTGCGCATCTTTGCTCAGCACCGAATCGGGATAAAGCTCTCCCAGCGGCGCCGTGCGTTTCAGCTCTGCGACAAGCGATTTTCCATTGGCGGTTTTGTTCCCGAGCGAGTCCACCCACTTCGCGGCGTACGTTTCGCCGAAGAGTTTTGGGTTGATGCGCGCGAGATTCGTGTAGAAGATGACGCGCTGCTCCGTTTCATCGAGATAAGAAACGTCTTTCGCCGTATTCGCACGGTCGAGCTCCGCCTGCGTCCACTGATCGAACGGGTAGTTTTTTTCTTTCGCGAAGCTGAACAGCAAAAGCAGCAACGCAACGAGGGAAAGGGATCGGAAGATTTTCATGTCAGGCTCGCAGCGACTTGGGATAGCAGAGAAAATATTTTTTCACCGGGTGCGCCAAAACGGAAATATTGAACAGGTCGGCCGCCTCCGCGATATCCTTCACGCTTCCATCTTTAAACAGCACATTGATGCGGATATTGTCGCTGGTGTACGCTTTATTTTGCACCGCGCCGGTAAAGACGTAAAACGGAACGTCTTCTTTTTTCAACCCGAACTTCTTCGCCGCCTTCTTCTGCAACTCCTCGACGTAGCTGCCACGGAACGGTTTCTGCTGCAGCTCCACCGCGTACAGCTTGCGATCCACCATCGCCGTGCAGAGAAACGACAGGATCTTATCGCTGTGCGTGGCCCACACTTTCACGCTCGTCATGATGTCGTTATCGTCGAGCTGCGCAAAAGCGTTGAGCACTTCCGGATCTTTCAGGAAAGCGCTTTTCGTGAAACGGTTGTACAGCAGGAAACGGAACGCCGGTGTAGCGAACAGCTCCTCTCCTTTTTCCGCAAGCTCTTTCGCACGTTTCAGGATGTTGACGAGCAAATGCTCCGCGCTGAGCACCGTTTTATGCAGGTACACCTGCCAGTACATCAACCGTCGCGCGACGATGAATTTCTCGATGGAATAAATGCCTTTGTCTTCGACGACGAGCTGGTCGTTCACCACGTTGAACATCTTCACGATGCGGTCGCTGCTGATGATGCCTTCGGAAACGCCGGTGAAAAAGCTGTCGCGACGGAGGTAATCGAGGCGGTCGAGATCGAGCTGGCTGGACACGAGCTGGTGCAGGAAACGTTTCGTGTAACGATCGCGGAAAATGCGGATCGCCAGCGAAAGTTTGCCGTCGAATTCTTCATTGAGCCGGTCCATGAACAGCACGGAAAGATCTTCATGCGTGATGTTGTGCACGATGCTCGTCTCCAGCGCATGCGAGAACGGCCCATGACCGATATCGTGCAGCACGATGGCGATCGTTGCCGCTTCCGCTTCTTCGGGTGTGATCGGGTGACCTTTGGAACGGATCACGTCGATCGCTTCGCCCATCAGGTGCATGGCGCCCATCGCATGATGAAAGCGCGTGTGCAGGGCGCCCGGGTAAACGAGGTTCGTCAGGCCGAGCTGGCGGATGCGGCGCAAACGCTGGAAATACGGATGCTCGATCAGCTGGAACACAAGTTCCGAAGGCACCGTGACAAATCCGTAAACCGGGTCGTTGAAGATCTTTCGCTTGGTGGCGTTCATGCGCGGCAAAGGTAGAAAAATGCGCCCCGCATCATTCTTCTCCTTTTTATGCGTCGCACTGACGAAGATCGTTCTGCTGTTGCCGTTTTTTACCATGTGTATTGTTGAAAGATCGTTTCTCCGAATTCTATGCACATACGCCATTTTTGTATCTTGCCTCCCCAATAACCCAAACCTCTCCCTTATCTATGAAAAAAATCTTACTCTTCGCGCTCGCGACAGGCTCCATTGCAGGTCTGCAGGCGCAAACGGTAACGGACAGCCTCACCTACAACGGAGCGCTGCAAACGTATACCGTTCCCTGCGGAGTCACTTCCGTATTAATCGAATGTTACGGTGCAGCCGGCGCTTCGGGCGCTGACGGTTCCGCGGCGAATACCGGTGGCGCCCAGGGCCTCGGCGGCTATTCTGCCGGAACACTTGCAGTAACGCCCGGAGACATTCTCTATGTCACGGTTGGCGGAGCTGCCAGCGGCTCTACAGGCGGCTTTAACGGCGGCGCGAACGGCGGCAGCCAGAATGCAGGCGGCGGTGGCGGCGCATCAGACGTGCGCGTCGGCAACACTGCGCTGACGGATCGTGTGATCACGGCAGGCGGCGGCGGCGGCGGTGGTCGCGGCGGCTGCGAAACCGGTTCCATCAATGGTGGCAACGGTGGTGATGGCGGCGGCGGCAACGGCGGCGACGGCACCAACTCTCCTGACGGCGGCGGCGGCTTCGGTGCTGTCGGTGCAAGCGCAGGCGCACAAGGCATCGGATGCTCAGGCTTCGTCGGTTCGCCCGGCACGGCAGGCGCTTCTGGTGTTGGCGGCGTGGGTGGCGCAGGACAATCCTGCTGCTGCTTCAGCATCAGCGCTATTCCCGGCGGTGGCGGCGGCGGCGGTGGTTTCACCGGCGGCGGCGGCGGTGGCGGCGGCTCTGCAGGCACGACCTCCTGCAGCGGTAACAACAAAGGCGGTGGCGGCGGCGGCGCAGGCGGCAGCAGCGATATCTCCGGTGTTACCAGCGGCACGATCGTCAACGGCATTCGCCAGGGCAACGGTGTTGTGAAAATCACCTATGTAAACCCGGTTCCCGGAATCGTTACGGTTTCCGGCAACACAACCTTCTGCGACAATTCCACGACGACCCTCACCTGCACCACGGATCCGGTAGCAACGGGCTATACCTGGTCGGTTCCTTCCGGTCTCACACTGCTGAGCGGACAGAACACCACGAGCATTTCGATCGCAGCAACGGCAGTCGGTACATTCACCGTTGACGTGTATGCAAACGGCGCCTGCTCCAACGGACCGGCGACGAGTGTCATGGTAACGGTCAACGCAGCACCGACGGTTTCTTACACGACTTCACCGGCAACTACGGTTTGCGAAGGCACGAGCGTAACGCTGACCGGCGCAGGCGCAACGACGCTGACCTGGGACAACGGCGTTACGGACAACGTACCGTTCAACGCCACAACGACCACGACCTACATGCTCATCGGTTCCGAAGCGAACGGTTGTTCCGACACGGCGAGTGTTATGCTCACGGTCAACCAGCGTCCGACGGTCGGCTCGACAGTAGCTCCTTCTACGACGGTTTGTGAAAACGTAAACGTGACGCTCGCAGGAACGGGCGCAACGAACTACAGCTGGAGCGGCGGTGTGAACGACGGCGTTCCCTTCCCGGCTACGATGACGGACACGTATACGGTGATCGGCACGGATGCCAACGGTTGCTCCGACACGGCGATGCAAACCATCACGGTGAACCCGAACCCGACGGTAACGGCTTCTGCTACGCCTTCAACGACGATCTGCACGGGTGAAAGCGTAACGCTTTCCGGCGCAGGTGCAGTAAGCTACAACTGGAGCAATAGCGTAATGGACTCGGTAGCTTTCTCGCCGACTACCACGAACACGTACACGGTAACGGGCGTTGATGCGAACGGCTGCACGAATTCCGCAACGATCACGGTTACGGTGAACGCCTGCGTAGGTATTGCCGAAAACCAGCTCACGCCAAACTTACAGCTCACGCCGAACCCGGCTTCCGACGTGCTTCACGTTCGTTGGAACGCAGGTTACGCAGCGAGCCGCATCGACATCTACGACGGCAACGGCAAGCTCGTGCTCAGCCAGGCTGTATCGAACCAGAATGCCGATATCGACGTCACCTCACTTTCCAACGGTGTTTACAGCATGAAACTCACCGGCGCGAACGGACAGGTAACCGATACGCGTTTTATCAAGAACTAAGTTTTCTTTTCAATAACAGGAGAGCCTCACGCAAGTGGGGCTTTCTTGTTTTAAAGACTCTTCCTGAAGCTTCTGCTATTACGCAATTGAACATTAAAAAATTCATCCCAAAGAATCTTCAATATTCAATAATCCGGTCACTTCACTTTTTTTTTCGCACGACGTAGGGGTAACTCCCATTTCCCCTGTCTTATCTTAAAAAACCACCGTGCTTGCCGTTACCCATCTCACGGAAACAACGGGCTATCTTTGCGACGAAAACGCTCCACGCAGGATGAACACTGTTGCCGGCCCTACATTAACGACTGAAGCGCTTCGTCTTGGCGATGAAGCGGCTTTCGGACAGGTGTTCCGCACGCATTACAATGCGTTGTGCCGTTATGCCCTGGGAATTGTGGGTGATGCGGAGAATGCGGAAGAAGTGGTGCAGGATGTTTTTCTCCGCATCTGGGAGAAACGCGAAACACTCGAGATCACTTCTTCGCTGAAATCGTATTTGTTTCGCGCGGTGCACAACGGATGCATGAACCATCTCGAACGCCACAAGAAAAAAGTCCGCCTCGACGAAGCCCCGCTGAAGATCGTGCACCAGGCCGACACGTCCGCGCCGGGCATCCAGAGCAAGGAACTGGAAAAAGCCATTGCCGATGCGCTGCAGACGTTGCCGGAGCAATGCCGCCGCGTTTTCGAGCTCAGCCGTTTCGAAGAATTGAAATACCGCGAGATCGCTGAAACCCTCGGCATCTCCGTGAAGACCGTCGAGAACCAGATGGGCAAAGCGCTGCGGCTGATGCGGGAAAAGCTCGCGCCGTTCCTGCCGCTGCTGCTCGTGATTGCCGGCGGCTATTGGTATAACCTCATTTTCGCGTCATGAACAAGGAATTCCTCACTCCGCCCGACGAGCTCCTCGCGCGCTACCTGGCCGGCGAGACCGACGCTGAAGAGACCGGCGCAGCTGCTGCATGGATTGCCGCTTCGCAGGAGAACCGCGCGTATTACGAAGGCATGAAGCGCATCTGGGATTCCGTGGAGCAACCGGAAACCGTCACTTTCAATGCGGATGCGGCGTGGCAGCGACTGCAAACGAAAATGCATAACCCGCCGGGCGAAAAAACGGAAACGATTTCTTCGATGATCCTCTTCCGTCGCATCGCGGCTGCCGTGGCGGCGTTGATCGTCATTGGCGGAATCGTGTGGTTTGCGTCGGGACGTACGGAAACACAACCGAAGCTCATGGCGAGCGTGTGGAAAGAAAACGCCGACAACACCGACACGCTTCCGGACGGAACGGTCATCAATCTCAACCGCAATTCCGAGCTCACGTATCCCGAAAAATTCACCGGCAATACGCGCGAGGTGACGCTGAAAGGTGAAATGTTCTTCGACGTTGAAAAAGACGCAGCACATCCGTTCATCATTCATGCAGGACCGATCAGCGTGAAAGTGCTCGGCACCTCGTTCAACGTACGCGCGTATCCGAATTCCGACAGCGTGCTCGTCACCGTGAAAACCGGCAAAGTGCGCTGCTACGCCGAACACGACAGCATCACGCTGATTCCCGGTGACGCGGCCGTTTATCACACGAACGATCATCGTTTCCGCAAGCTGAGCGATGACAACCCGAATTTGCTGTCGTACCGCACGCGGATCTTCCACTTCAACAACACGCGTCTCGAAGATGCGGTGCGCATCCTGAACGAAGCGTACGGTTGCAACATCGTTTTCGCCAACGACAGCCTGCGCGATTGTGTCTGCTCCGGTAATTTCCGGAACGAACCGCTCGATTACGTGCTTTCCGTCATCGGCGACCTCGACAACTTCACGCCGAAGAAACAAGGCAACGTTATTCTTCTCGAAGGCCCCGGCTGTAAATGATATGACGCGCGGCATTCTTTCGTTCCTGTTTTTGCTCGTCGTCAAAGTGATGACCGGACAATCGCTGCCGCCCATTCCCGAACGGCACGTGAATGTCGATTGCACCAACAAGCGCACGGACGAAGTGCTGTTCGACATCGGCGCACAGGCACATTTCGAATTCGCATGGAATCCTTCGCAGGTGGATGCCACGAAGCCCGTCACGCTGCACGTGAAAGACGTCACCGTGCGCAAAGTGATTTTCCTGCTCTTCGGAAATTCCGTCACGTACAAAGTGAAAGGCAATCACCTGCTGCTCTATCCTGCACCGCCACCCATCACCGTTGCTTCGCCGCCGCAGAAGATCGAGTACGCGATCAACGGCTACACGGTGGATGCGGAATCCGGAACGGCGTTGCCTTTTGTGAGCGTTTACGATTCCACCACGCTGACGTCTGCGCTGAGTGATGAATACGGTTATTACCTTCTCACCATCAGCGGAACGACTGCGCCGGTGAAACTGAAAGTGCGCCGTGAAAATTACATCGACACCTTCATCGTCGTCACGCCGACTTCCAACGTGAACCAGGATGTGTATCTCTATCCTGTTCCGCCGCCGGAAGAAATTCCTTCGATCATCGCCGACAGTCTTCCGAAAAAAGACAGCGTGACGATTCATCCTGCGCCGCAACCTTACACGCTGCTCGATTCGCTGCTGAGCCGTGACGCACGATTGCAGCTGCGCAACATCAAAGAATCGTTCAGCCGATCGGGACAGGTTGCGCTGCTGCCGTTCGTTTCCACCAATGGAAAAATGAGCGGCAGCGTCGTCAACCATTATTCGCTGAACGTGATCGGCGGCTTCTCGGGCGGAACGGACGGCGTAGAAATCGGAAGCGCATTCAACATCGACCGCGGCGATGTGCGCTGGCTGCAGGTTGCCGGCGGTGTGAATGCCGTGGGCGGACGCGTGGATGGCGTGCAGCTCGCAGGCGCATTGAACCTCGGCATCGGTGCAGTACACGGCGTGCAGGCGAGCGGCGGCGCGAACATTCTTCTCGACACGCTCATCGGCGTACAGCTCGCGGGCGGCAGCAACTTTATCCGCGGACCGGTGTACGGCGTGCAGGTGGCGGGAGCAAACAACATCGTCACCGGCGACATGGATGGCGTGCAGCTGGCGGGCGGCACGAATTTCACCTGGGGCAGCGTGAACAAGATGCAGCTGGCCGGCGCCTGCAACTATGCGTACTCCACGAACGGCATACAGTTTTCCGGAGCAGGAAATATTTCCGCCGACACGATGCGCGGGCTGCAGGTAGCAGGCGGCTTCAACTATGCGCGGCATCTCGAAGGCACACAATTTTCCGTGCTGAATATCGCCGGTGATGTACACGGCCGGCAATTCGGCGTGATCAACGTGGCCGACACGTGCGGACGCGGAACGATCATCGGGCTGGTCAGCATCGTGCCGAAAGGAATGCACGAGCTGGAATTTTCTTCGACGGAAAAAGGATTTGTCTCCGTTGCATTCCGCACGGGCATTCCGGAGTTTTACAACATCCTCGCTTTCGGTTTCGATCCTCGCGTTCCGGAACAGCCGACGTGGACGTTCGGTTACGGCATCGGCCATCGCTTCGGGATCACGAAGCATTTCAATATTTCGCTTGATCTTGTCGCGCATCACGTCAACAGCGGCGGCTTCTCGGATTACACAAGCGAATGGCTGCAGCTGTCGCCGATGGCGGAATGGCGCATCAGCAAGTACTTTGCATTGGCAGCCGGACCGGTGTTCCACTATTACATCACCGGCGCCGCCAACGATGAGCTGACGATGTTCCATGAAACGCCGATCTTCCGTGGTGCGCCGGCGAGTGGGTACCGCGATATGGGATGGGTAGGTGGTACGATCGCGGTGCGCATTTTCTGAGACGGATATGCGGGCTAAAGCCCGGTGTCGTTGCTGCGCAAAGGCCGACGCTGAAGCGTCGGCTTATCGGTCCTACTCTCAGGGCTAAAGTCCGCATCCTGCTTTTACAACCTCACTAATTGTGAAACGTCGGCTTGATGAGAAGTATGATCAATGCTGAAGCCCGAATCTTGCTCTTACAACCTCACTAATTCTAAAACGTCGGCTTGATGAGAAGTACTATCAATGCTGAAGCCCGAATTCTGCTCTTACAACGTCACTAATTGTGAAACGTCGGCTTGATGAGAAGTATGATCAATGCTGAAGCCCGCATCCTGCTTTTCACAATGTTGATTCGCTGAAAGCGTCAGGCCGCCCACGCCGTGTCGGGTGTTCCCACCCGACACCGGCGCTGCAACGCAGATTATTTTCTTCACGCATAGGGGTAACGCTTCTTCCTGCTGTCATAAGAGTAAACAACGAAGTTTATGAAACGTCTTTTGCTCCTCTCCCTTTTCTCTTTGCTTCTGCTCTCTTCATTCGCGCAGGTGAAAGTCGACACCATCATTCTTCCGCGACCGGTGTACCTCACCATTCTCGGCGTAGGAACGGAACACGCGCAGGTGGCGATCATCGGCAACATTGCACCTGCGGATTTTTCGGGCATGCAGGCGGCGGGCATTTTTAACGTGGGACGCGGGCCGGTGTCGGGATTGCAGATGGCGGGCGTAAGCAATCATACGCTGGATTCGCTGACGGGCGCGCAGCTCGCGGGATGCATCAACACGGTGCACGGCAATGTGCGCGGGCTGCAGGCGGCGGGCGCGATCAATCTTACGGATGCGAACGTGTATGGCGCGCAGCTCGCGGGATCGGTGAACATCGCGGGTGGAAACGTGGAGCAGCTGCAGGTTTCGGGTGGATTGAATTATGCGCATGATGTGCGCGGCATGCAGATCGCGGGCGGACTGAACGTGGCTTCGGGCACCGTGCGCGGCATGCAGCTGAGCTGCGGCGTCAACATCGCACGCAACTTCAAAGGACTGCAGCTCGGAGTGGTGAATCTTGCCGACAGTGCGGACGGCGCGATGATCGGCGTGTTCAGCTTCGCGGTGCATGGCTATCACAAACTCGAATTCGGATGGAACGAAACGATGCCGGTGAATGGCGCGTTCCGTACGGGCAGCAAGATCTTCCACAACATTTTCGCCGTCGGCATCGACACGAGGCAGCGCGATTTCATCTGGGGATTCGGCTACGGCGTCGGCTCTGCACTTCCGCTCACGAACCGCATCGATCTCGGCATGGACCTCATGAGCTATCACATCAACAAAGGACATTTCTCCACGTCGATGAGCGATCTCTGGAAGCTCAACCTCACCTTCGACGTACACCTGATCAAAAATCTTTCCATCGCCGCAGGCCCTTCGCTCAACGTGTTCGTCACCGACCTGCATCCGTATTGGAACGATTCACCGGTGACCGGCATCGCGCCGTACTATTTCTTCACGCATACCTACAGCAACCGCTGGAATGCGAAAGCCTGGTTCGGCGGCAGCATTTCGATCCGTCTCCTCTAAAAACTTTTTCCCATGCAGTTTATCCACGTGATGAAGCGGTCGGCACAGATCGCTTTACTGACCGCGCTTTTGCTTTTCCTGGGCACGTTGCTTCATGCACAGACACTCACGCAAACCGTTCGCGGCACCGTCATCGACAAACAAGTGAAATCGCCGTTGCCGGGCGCAATCGTGCAGCTCCTCAACAGCACGCCGCCGAAAGGAACTTCTACCGACGTCAACGGTAACTTTCGTCTCGAGCAGGTGCCGGTCGGACGGCAATCGCTGCGGATTCTTTTCACCGGCTACAAAGAGATCGTGCTGAACGATATCGACGTCACTTCCGGGAAAGAAGTCGTCCTGCACCTCGAGATGGAAGAAGCCGTTGTGCAGAATTCGGAAGTCGTGATTACCGCCGACAAGAAAAAACCGTTGAACGAAATGTCGTCGGTGAGCGCGCGCACCATTTCCGTGGAAGAGACGCAACGTTTCGCCGCAGCAGTGAATGATCCTGCAAGAGCGGCGCTCGCGTATGCAGGCGTCAACAGCGTGGGCGACGGCAACAACATCATTTCCATCCGCGGCAATGCGCCGAACGGTTTGCTCTGGCGCATGGAAGGCATCGAAGTGCCGAACCCGAATCATTTTTCGAATGTCGGTTCGGCGGGCGGCGGCATTTCCATTCTCAGCGCACAACTGTTGTCGAATTCCGATTTCATTACGGGCGCGTTCGCATCGGAATATGGAAACGCAACTTCAGGCGTATTCGATCTTCATCTTCGCCCTGGAAATAATGAACAGCGCGAATTCACGTTCCAGGCCGGTGTGCTCGGTATCGACGCTGCCGCAGAAGGACCGTTCTCTTCCCGCCACAACGGTTCGTATCTCGTGAACTACCGTTATTCCACGCTCGGGCTGCTGGGAAAAATGGGCGTGCTCACGGACGGCGGAATTACCACCTTCCAGGATCTTTCCTACAACGTCGTGCTGCCGACGGAAAAATACGGGACGTTCACCGCGTTCGGTTTCGGCGGACTGAGCAGCCAGTCGTACAATGCCAAAATGGATTCGGCCGACTGGAAAGAAGATTTCGATCGTTACACCACGCGCTTCTTTGCGAATACCGGCGTGAGCGGATTGACGTGGAGCAAAGCGCTGAATGAAAAATCATTCCTGAAAGTGGCGACCGCATTCTCCGCCACCGACAACGGCGACAAAGAGAAATACCTGCTCAGCGATTATTCGTTTCGCGATGAGTTTTATTTCTCGTTCCTGCAAACGAAAGCAACATGCTCTGCCACGCTCACGCACAAATTCAACGCGCATCACACGATTCGCTCCGGCATCATCGCCAACCAGCAGTCGTACGATTTCGGCCAGCGTTATTACAACCGCGACCTCAATACGATGATCGAAGAAATTCACGCGAAAGGTTCAACGCAGATTTACCAGGCGTTTACGCAATGGCAATTCCGCCCGACGGAAAAGCTCACCTTCAACGCCGGGCTGCATGCGTTGTATCTCGCGTTGAACCAAACGAATTCCGTCGAGCCGCGCGCTTCCGCCAGCTGGGAATTCCTGCCGGGACAATCGCTGAGCGTCGGTTACGGCCTTCACAGCCAGGTGCAGCCGCTGCCTGTGTATTTCGCGAAGAAGCAACTCGCCGACGGAAACGTCGTGATGCCGAATGAAAATCTCGCGTTGCTGAAAGCGCATCACCTCGTGCTCGCTTACGATCGCGGTATCGGCAAAAACATGCGCGTGAAGATCGAAGCGTATCACCAGTGGCTGTACAACGTTGCCGTCACCACCGATCCGCACGGCACCTACGCGCTGCTCAACGAGATCAACGGCATGTACACCGACAGCCTCAGCAGCGGCGGCAAAGGACGCAATTACGGCCTCGAGCTCACGCTGGAAAAATTCTTCAGCAAAGGATCGTATTTCCTGCTGTCGGGCTCGCTCTACAATTCGAATTACAAAACGCTCGACGGCATTTGGCGCAACACGCGCTTCAACGGCAAATACGCAACGACGTTCACCGGCGGAAAAGAATTTACGCTGAACGGAAAAAAAGAAAATCGCCGGCGCGTGCTCGGTGTCAATGGAAAGATCATGTATTGCGGCGGCTTTTACGATTCACCGATCGACCTCGCCCGCTCGCAGCAGGAAGGCCAAACGGTGTACGACGACTCGCGCGCGTTCAGCGAAAAAATGCCGGACTACTTCCGCACCGACATCCGCGTCAGCCTCAAGCGCAACCACACGAACTGGACGAGCACCGTCGCCATCGACATCCAGAACGTGACGAATCGCAAGAACGTCTTCAACAAATATTACAATGCGGATAAAGGAGCGATCGTCTACAACTACCAGGCGCCGCTCATCCCGATCCTGAGTTACCGCGTGGAGTTTTAAAAAGCCGCAGAGGCGCAGAGAGCGCGGAGAAAAACGAATGGATGTACTTTCTTTACATCGGGCGTTCATTCTGCAGCGTAAAGAAAAGCGGCGTTTGTCCGCCACCGCTCAGCACAACATCCGTGGAGCTCAAACCCATCAAATTGATCATCGTTGTGGAAGCGGACAACGGCGTCAGCGCCATCAGCGAGCCTTGCTGCACACCGTCAAAAAGACCGAGAAAAAGCACGGGCTCAAAAACAAACTGCGCCATTTGCTCCGGCGCGATACCCGTCTGCAATCCCACCAGGTAACCGCCACGATACACATTCACGTCAATCGCCCCGACCGGAAGATTATTGGTCACGCTGATCACAGGTGAATTAGCAGTCGGTGTGCCCGCGATGAGCTGCGTACCGGAAACTTTCGCTTCGTAGGTAAAATTGCTGCCGTCGGGAGAAGGCTGTTGCGGAGAGAGCGCGCCAAAACTACCTGCAGCGATCGTCGTGTAGAAATCATAACTCAGCGGAATGACATCGCCTTGCGAGAATTGCGAAAACACGCGCCATGCTACGGCTGTGCCTGCATTGAGATGAACTGCATTTTTCTGGAAGATGACCAGGTTGAGCGGCGAAGCGGCTTCCGACTGATTGATGAAACGAAGCGGGATGTTCATAAGCGGGTGGTACGTTTTCACGAAATGTACAACAATACACGTAACCGTTTTAAAAACCACGGAGACACGGAGACACAGAGAAAAAACTCCGTGCCCCCGTGTCTCCGTGGTTCAACTTTTTAAACGGTTGTCTTGATGCTCAACTCCTTCAGCTGCTTCTCATCGATCACGCTCGGCGAATCGATCATCACGTCGCGGCCCGAGTTGTTTTTCGGGAAAGCGATGAAGTCGCGGATCGAATCAGCGCCGCCGAAGAGCGAGCAGAGGCGGTCGAAGCCGAACGCGATGCCGCCGTGCGGAGGCGCGCCGTATTCGAAAGCGTTCATCAAAAATCCGAACTGCGCCTGCGCCTCTTCTTTCGAGAAGCCGAGCACTTCGAACATCTTCGCCTGCAGGTCGCGGTCGAAAATACGGATGGAGCCGCCGCCCACTTCCACGCCGTTGATCACCATGTCGTAAGCGTTCGCACGGATCTCGCCGTACAGCAGCGGATCGTTGAGCTTCGCAATATCTTCCGGCCACGGCGACGTGAACGGGTGGTGCATCGCGAACCAGCGGTTTTCATCTTCGTTGAATTCCAGCAGCGGGAAATCGATCACCCACAGGCAGGAGAATTTGTTTTTGTCGCGCAGGCCGAGACGCGTGCCCATCTCGAGACGCAGCTCGCACAACGCCTTGCGCGTCTTGTCCGTTTTTCCCGCGAGGATCAGCAGCAGGTCGCCTTTCTCCGCGCCGAACTCCGTCATCCATTTCTGCAGCTCGTCCGCGCTGAAGAATTTATCGACAGAAGACTTCACGCCTTC
>CAMLEF010000031.1 GCA_946478675.1 uncultured Flavobacteriales bacterium
TCTTTCGTGCTGTGCTCGTATTCGTCGCAGTGATAGCCTTTTTCACGCAGCGTTTCCAGCAGCGAGTGGTGATTCGAATCGAGAGAAAGCACACGTATCATGATCAGAGCATCACGCCTTTGAGGAAGGCCATGGAAACCGAAAAGTAAATGACGAGCCCCGTTACGTCAACGAGCGTCGCAACGAATGGAGCGGAAGAAACGGCAGGGTCGAGGCCGAGACGCTTCAGCAGCATCGGCAGCAACGAACCGGTTAAGGTGCCGAGCAGCACGACACCGATCAGCGCGATGCTGACGACTAACCCGATGAGCACCCAATGCGGCCCGTAATCCTGGATGAAGTTCGACCACAACGCGACGCGCAGGAAACCGATGCCGCCGAGGATCACGCCGAGCACTAATCCCGATTGCAATTCTTTGCGCAGGATCTTCCACCAGTCGCGCACGGTAATTTCGCCGAGCGCCAGTGCACGAATGATGAGTGAAGACGCTTGTGATCCGCTGTTACCGCCGCTGGAAATGATCAGCGGAACGAAGATGGCGAGGATGACGGCTTTCGCGATCTGGTCTTCGAAGAACGACATCGCTGTTGCGGTGAGCGTTTCACCCACGAAGAGAATAACGAGCCAGCCGACGCGTTTGCGGATCATTTCCCAGAACGGCGTGCTCATGTACGGTTCTTCCAGCGCTTCGACACCACCCATCTTCTGCACGTCTTCCGTCGCTTCTTCGCGGATCACGTCCACTATGTCGTCGAAGGTGATGCGGCCGACGAGGCGATTGATGCTGTCGACTACCGGGATCACGACAAGATCGTACTTGTCCATGATCATGCCGACTTCTTCTGCGGGCGTATTGGTTTTGACGCTGATGAAATCCGGGTTGTACACGTCGCGCACGGGCGTACGCAGCGATCTCGTCAGCAGGTTTTTCAGTGAAAGCAAACCGACGAGCTTCTCGTCATCATCGACAACGTAAATGGTAAAAACGTTCTCCACTTCTTCCGCCTGCTTGCGGATCTCGCGCACGCATTCCCATACGTTTTTGTTGAGATGCACTTTCACGAGCTCCTTCGCCATCAGACCGCCGGCCGAATCCGGATCGTAATTCAGCAGGTCAACGATGTCGCCGGCCTGTTCGGTGTCTTCGACGTGCGAAAGGACTTCATCCTGCTCGGTGTCGGTGAGCTCGGCAAGAACGTCGGCAGCGTCATCGGAATCGAGGTTGTCGATGACCTGCTCGGCAATTTCTTTCGGGGAAAAGGCGTCGAGAATTTTTTCGCGCTTGTCGTCTTCGAGCAGGAGGATGGCTTCGGCGCCGTATTCCTCGTCGAGCAAACGATAGACATAAACCGCTTCGTCGTCTTCGAGCGCATTCAGCACTTCGGCGGCGTCGGCCGGGTACAGCTCTTCGAAATACAGGCGTACACCCGCTTCGTTCTGCGCCTGAATGGAAGCGCGGAGCTGGTCAATAAACGAATCCGTGAGCTGGAACGCCATGTCGCAGTACGGTTTAATGAGTAAAAGGGGGCTGAAAGCGCCGCAAAGTTAGCGTTTCCTCACCAACAATGTAAGCTGCACGAAATCTTCAACGGATAATTGTTCCGCGCGTTTGGTAAAGAAAACGTGTCCTTCGTTGCCGGGAATAATTTCGAAAGCATGCAACGCGTTGCGCAGGGTTTTGCGGCGCTGGTTGAACCCGGCTTTGACGACTTCCGTGAAGAGTTTTTCATCGCACGCAAGCGAAGTCGTGCTGTTGCGGCGTAAACGGATCACCGCAGATTTCACTTTCGGCGGCGGAGAAAAAACATGTTCGCTGACGGTGAAAAGATATTCGATCGAATACCAGGCCTGCACGAGCACGCTGAGAATGCCGTACGTTTTATTGCCGGGTTTCGCTGCGACGCGCTCCGCCACTTCTTTCTGGAACATGCCGGCCGCTTCGGGAACACGATCCCGGAAATCGAGAATGCGGAAAAGGATCTGCGAAGAAATGTTGTAAGGAAAATTCCCGATGACGGCGAACGGCTCGCTGAATTTTTCCGCAAGATCGAGCTTCAGGAAATCCCAGGCGATGATGCGCGGCTGCAGCTGCGGGTAATGCTCCTGCAGGTACGCCACCGATTCACGATCGACTTCCACCACCCACGTCGTGAATTCGTCGCGCTGCAGCAAATGCTTCGTCAGCACGCCCATGCCCGGGCCGATCTCGAGCACGGTTTGGTATTGCCCTTTCGGTTCGAGGGAAGCCGCAATTTTCCGCGCGATGTTTTCATCACGGAGAAAATGCTGGCCTAAATGTTTTTTTGCGGAAACGGTCATCGCTTATACTTCCTCGAGCAGCGTGCGGAACGCCACGAATTTTCCGCCGAAATGTTTCTCTGCATCCGCACGAAGTCCCGGCGCAAAATCTTTCAGGTAGCGATCGACAGCAGCTTTGTTAGGAGCGCGGTACTGCACGGAATAGCTCGTGCCCGATTGTTCTTCGACGAGCAGGCGGAACATGCTGCCGGAAGAAAAGCAGCCCGTGCGTACGACTTCCGGGATGTGTGTTTCCTTCATCCATTTGAACCACGCATCATGCGCGTCGTCTTCAATGTTGATGGTTACGTTGTAGATGATCATGTAATTTGCTAATGGGTTAATTTGCTAATGTGCTGATTTTTTTAACCACATAGAAACATAGAATACATAGTTATTCCTATTGAGACCTATGTGCCTATGTGGTTCAACAGTGCGCCGGCAGAGCGAATCGGCATATTGGCACATCAGCATATCGGCAAATTAGTTTCACTCCGCTACTTTATCTCCTCGCAGCTGCCTGTACCGTTTCCGTGCGTCGACGGCGAAAAGGCTGCCGGGATATTTCGTGAAGAGGTCCTGATAATACTGCATCGCCTGCGCTTTGTCGCCGAGCTTGTAATCGTAGAGCTCTGCAAGATGGAACGTCGCGTCGTCGCCGAGAATGTCGGTGGGATATTTGTCGAGGATCGTGCGGAGATAACCGGCGGCTTCGTTCCACTTCTGCTGCTTGTACGCGATGCGGTAACGCATGAACAGCACGTCGTCTTCCAGCGAATGCGTCGGGAAATCGTGGTCGATCGAATCGAGGCAGCGCGTGGCGATGTCGAAGCGGTTCTGGAACACCATCAGGTCGGCGCGCGCAAACATTTCCAGCGGAACAGGATTGCTGTCGAGCGCGAGGTTTTCCGTGATGAGGATCGACAAATACATCGCGTCGTTCGAGATGAGCTTCGAGGTAGAACCTTTCAGCACGTCAAGCTGCACCTGCGACCATTTGAAGTCGCCGATGTAGAACGCAATTTTCGCATTGCGGAATTTCGCTTCTTCTCCGATCGGTTCGTGCTTGAATGCTTTTTCCACCTGCGAATAACGCAGCGAGGCTTCCCACACTTGTCCGTCGAGCAGCAATACGTCGCCGAGCTCGAGCTTGCATTCGGCCTGCGCCATCGGGGTGATGCCCTGCATCGCGATCGCCTGTTCGAGAATGGTGATCGCCTCTTTTGTCTTGAACAAATAAAACGCTTCGAGATGCGCCTGCGTACGCATGAGTGAAACCGTGCGCACGTCGCGGCCGAGCTCATCGAGCGTAGTCGTCATTTCTTTCTCGAGCGCGAGCAACGCTTCATTCGTGTACACGCCGCCGACGGTAACCTGCTCGTATTTCGTGCGGATCTTTTCGGTGCGGGCACTGCGGTAATTTTCTTTTTCGGTGCCGAGTGAAATGACGTAATCGTACGCGTCGATGGCCGTCGCATAGTCGCCGTTGGAGCGCGCCGTTTCCGCAAGGTCCATCACCTTGTCGCCTTCGAGCTTGCGGCGTTTGTCGATCGCTTTCGCCTGCACAAGCGCGCCGGGAAAATTCTTCTGCTGCATGTAGAGCCACACGAGCATTTCCGGCCAGATCGTTTTGTCGGGATCTTTCTGCGTGCGGCGGATGAGTTCCGCTTTCAGCACGGGCGCGATCTTGTCTTCGGCATCCGCATCCATCTTCGCCTGCAGGTTATTTTGCACCTGCTGCTTGTACGCCGTGCTGGTCTCGAGCAGGTCGAGGTATTCATTCACCATCGAAGCGTAATCTTTTTTGATGGCGTAGATCTCCGCCAGCTCGATGTTGAAGCCGTAAAGACCTTTCATCTCCTTGCGGCCTTTCTGCAGCGCGGAGATGGCGTAATCCGTTTCGTTGATGCCGAGAAAAGCATTCGCCAGGTCGATCACCGCGTTGGCCGTCGTGTTGCCGTCGATGGCGTCGATGGCTGCAGAGAATTCTTTCTTCGCTTTTTCCTCTTCACCTTCCGCGCGGTACACACGGCCCATGTCGACTTTATAACGGAGATCGCCGGGATTGCGGTTGCCCTGCTTCTTCACCACCTTTTCCGCCTTCTTGAAATTCTTCGTGTACAGCAGGCAGTTCAGGTAATAGTTGTAGTAGATCGCGATCGGCGTTTTCTCGTACAGCTTTTCGTAGTACACGAGCGCCTTGTCGTAATCGCCCGTCGCGTAATACTGCGCGGCGAGCTGCTCATCGGTCGAGTTTTGATTCGCGGTCGGCTGGGCAACACCTGCGGCAGGAACACCGAGAAGGATCAGTGTTGCCAGCAACAGGATATGCAGCAGCTTTCGCATGTTATTTTTTGTTGGGTTCCGCCTGTTTTTCCGAGAGGCGCTGGTTCAGCTTGCCCATGTAATCGCGGATCTTCGGCGCGAGCGTATCGTACGAAGCTTTCGTGTTGACGAACAACGGCTGCAATTCTTTCGAGCGATCGTTCAGCTCTTTCACCTGCTCCGATTCTTCTTCGACACATTCTTCCGGCGACAAACCCTGTGCCAGCGAATTGTTGCGCAGGTCGTGCTCGAGGTTGTCGAGGTTGTGCTCTACGGAGTCGATGGCCATCGTGATCTTCTTGTGCGTTTCGTCAACGGTTTCGAAGCCGCGGAGCAGCGCCTGGTAATTCGTCAGCAGCAGCGCAGAAGGATAATCGAGCGTGTCGCCGACCTTGCGCAGGTTGAACTGGATGAACTGCGAATTGTTGCGCACTTCGGTGCCGAGGCGTTCCGCATCTTCCGCATCCACCGTTTTCAGGATGGAATCGGTTTGCACGAGCTTCACCCGCAGCCGGCCGATCTCTTCGACTTCTTCCTTGTAAGGTTCGTTCTTACAGGAAGCAAACGCAGCGAGCGCGATCGTAGTATAGAAAAAGTACTTTTTCATCGTCATGTTCCCGCTCAGTTGATCAGGTCGAAACCGGTGTAAGGACGAAGCACTTCCGGGATGCGGATGCCTTCGGGCGTTTGGTTGTTCTCGAGCAGTGACGCGACGATGCGCGGGAGTGCGAGCGCGCTGCCATTGAGCGTGTGCGCGAGCTGCGGCTTTTCACTGCCTTCACGGAAACGCAGCTTCAGGCGATTGCTCTGGAACGTTTCAAAGTTGGAGACGGAGCTTACCTCGAGCCATTTTTCCTGCGCGGTGGAATAGACTTCCATGTCGTACGTCATCGCAGAAGCGAAGCTCATGTCGCCGCCGCAGAGCAGGAGCGTGCGGAAGGGAAGACCGAGATCTTTCAGCAATCCGGCTACGAAGTGGCGCATGTCTTCGAGCGTCTCGTAGGATTTTGACGGATGCGCCACCTGCACGATCTCGACTTTGTCGAACTGGTGAAGGCGATTGAGGCCGCGCACGTCTTTGCCGTAAGAGCCGGCTTCGCGACGGAAGCAGGGCGTGTAGCCGCAGTTCTTCACCGGCAGCTCTTCCGCTTTCAGGATGACGTCACGGTAGATGTTCGTGATCGGCACTTCGGCGGTCGGGATGAGATACAGATCGTCGACAGTCACGTGGTACATCTGTCCTTCTTTGTCGGGAAGCTGGCCGGTGCCGAAGCCGGAATCTTTATTGACGAGGATCGGCGGCTGCACTTCGAGATAACCGGCAGCGGTGGCGCGGTCGAGGAAGAAGTTGATGAGCGCGCGCTGGAGACGGGCGCCTTTGCCTTTGTAAACGGGGAAGCCTGCGCCGGTGAGCTTGACGCCGAGCTCGAAATCAATGAGGTTGTATTGTGCGGCGAGCTCCCAGTGCGGTTTCGCGCCGTCGTGCAGCTTCGGAATTTCTCCGTGGGAGAAAACGACTTTATTCTCGGCGGGCGTGCGACCTTCCGGCACCTGGTCGTTGGGCAGGTTGGGCGCCTGGACGAGCAGCTCGAACTGGTCCTGCTCCAACTTATTGAGGAGGTCCTGCATTTTGCGCTCGGACTCTTTCAGCGCGGCGCTTTTGTTTTTGAGCTCGTCGGCTTCCGCTTTTTTGCCGGACTTCATCAGCTCACCGACCTGGCGGGCGATGGTGTTGGCTTCGGCTTTGAGGGCGTCGAGCTCGGCTTGTGTTTTGCGGCGTTCGGAATCGATGCCGGCTACTTTTTCAATGATCTCGCCGTTGAAGTGTTTTTTGGCCAGGCGGCGGATGACTTCGTCTTTGTTGTCGCGAATGGTTTGAAGCTGGAGCATAAGGAATGATACTAGCGGATAAAGTTACTGAATCGGGGCGTGTGATGAAGGGCGCGGCGTTAAGAAGTGTTAGCGCTGCGGAACGGTTGTAAAATGAAAACACCCGCAAACCGAAGCCTGCGGGTGTTCCAATAACAGTGCGTTCGATTACTCGGCGGTAGCCGGTTCAACCGAAACGTACGAACGATCATCGCGGCGCTTCTGGAATTTCACAACGCCGTCGACGAGTGCGAAGAGCGTGTGGTCCTTGCCCATGCCGACGTTAGCGCCCGGGTAGTGACGGGTGCCGCGCTGGCGGACGATGATGTTACCAGCGATCGCGAGCTGACCGCCGTAGATTTTGATGCCCAATCGTTTTGCTTCCGATTCACGGCCGTTCTTAACCTTACCTTCACCTTTTTTATGTGCCATGGTATCTTGTCTTTAAGAAGGTTTTACTGATTATTCTTCAGACTTCTTTTTGGAAGTTTTCTTGGCAGCGGGAGCTTTTTTGGCGGGAGCCTTTTTCGCCGGTTTTTCAGCTTTCTCAGCAGCGGCTTTGGGAGCTTTTGCTTTGGTTGCTTTTTTCGGCTTCGCTTCTGCTACTTCTTCTTTCGGAAGTTCTTCCTCTTCGGCAACTGCCGGCTTGAGGACTTTCTTGGTCGGCTTCAGGCGCGAGCGGTCTTTCAGCTCGAGGATGGAAGCGACTTCGAGTTTTGCGTCTTCCGCGTTGAGTTTCTCACCTTTTCCGAGAACGCCCTGGATGAGGAGCTCGGTGAGCTGCTGGCGGTGACCGTTCATTTTCTTGTAGCCCTTGCGGCGCTTTTTCTTGAAAACGATCACTTTGTCGCCCTGCAGGTGGTTGAGGACTTTTGCGGCAACACGCGCTCCGTCGATGACGGGGCTGCCGACGGTGATTTTACCGTCGTTGTCGATGAGCAGGACCTTACCGATTTCGATAGAGTCGCCCTGTTTAGCCTCGAGGCGGTGCACAAAAAGACGCTGCTTTTTGGCCACTTTGTACTGGAGCCCGGCTATTTCTACGATTGCGTACATGGTTGTTGTTTAGTTAGTTTTTCCCGTAAGGGGACGCGAAGATAGGGATTAATTTGCGAATGCGGGTAATTTGCTAATGGGCTAATGGCTGGGAATTTCGGGGTGGTTGTGTAACTGTTTGATTATTAATGTATTATTTAGAATGCCATTTTGGAGCCATAGGGTTATTTTCCGGCAGGACAGCCTGAAGTGCAGGTAGTTGGCGGCGAACAGGAAGAGGCCATACAGCGTAATGAAAAATGCAGACCGGATCTCGTTGCGAAAGAGTTGGAAAAGAGCGGCCGCCAGCAGCATCAGCAGGAATAACGCAAAGCCATTGTAAGCTTTCCGGTAACGGACCATTATTTCGCCGACGGCAGGATGCGCTTCACCGAAAAGCGGGCTGACCTTGTCGTCAGGGGAATCGAAGGCGATTTTGAAGCCTGTTGGTGTTTCTGAAATGATGATGCCTTCAGCGTAAGGACGAATGTTGCGCTGCGGGTGGAACGGAAAGGCTTTGATGCGGCGGCGAAGCTCTTCTTCCGGAATGTCGAGCGGAAGTTTTACGGTGCGACGAAAGAGGGGAAAGCGGCTCATGGGTTGAAAATACTAACCCGGGCTGAAGCGGGCTGGCGAAGTTTAAGATCCCAAAGGTTTTAAAAACCTTTGGGATCTTAAAACCTTTGGGGTCTTAAACTTTTGGGTTTTTAAAACCAAACCTTTGGGATCTTAAACCTTTGGGGTCTTAAAACCTTTGGGATCTTTAAAATTCTGTGCTTAAGACGGCATTTCTCTTCGAAGGGAAAACGCCCCAGGCAATTCCCACATCAATACTACATCCTGCCGCTCGGTTGCGCTAATTGCATACTTCCGCACTTCTTCACAGCGAAAATGTTACTGAACCATCAACGTCAATAATGCTCCACTGCACGCTCCGTCACTAAAAATATTTTGCTGCCGTGCGTGTTGCCGGTGGTGTCGTCGGGAGCTTAGATGACGGTGCGGGTGGATTTGATTTGCTTTTCCTGCGCAAGCGAAGGGAACGCAAGCAAGATGAAGCAGCTGAAAATCGCGAGGATTTTTATGGAATTAAAAATAGAAATCCGCCGGAGTTTGCATCATAGGGCAGATGCCGTAATCGCATGATGAAGAGATTGCGCTGGAAAGCACCGCACGGTTCATCTTAGCCCCGGGCGCAGCGGCACCCCGCAGCCGCGCGGGAATGTGCGGGGCGCGAGGAGTACAGCGGAGCACGGGACTGTTGGTGCTAAAACACCACGTGCGCTCCTGCTCCGGAAAAATTATTTCTTGTCGATGTCGTGGATGCCGAGGTACACCACTTTTTTCGTTTTGCGCTCGACGTTGATGTCGTAACGGACGTTCTGGCGCGTGTGCTCTTCGAGGTAGAGCGTGCAGAACAGCTGCAGTGCGGGATCGTCTTCGGCGGCGGCCCAGCGGAAACCGCGGAGGAGCGGCGAACGGTTCATGCCGGCGAAGATGGAATCGTTTTGTGCAGCGTACGCATGCACCGGCTCGAGCACGGAATCGGGAAGGTATTCCTGGCTGTCGAGCCCGTGCAATACATCGCGGTCCTGTTTCATGCAGGCGATGACGGCTTTGTCGGTGACGGGCAGCAGCGCATCGGCTTCGCGCAGGTCTTCCATCGGGAATTCGTATTCGTGCTGCGCGCCGTCGGTGGTCTCTACGACTACTGCGACGTGCGTTTCGTCCTTGAGCATCGCTTCCGGCATTTCTTTCATGAACTTCCACGCGACGAGTCCCGCGGTCATGCTCAGCCCGAGATCATCCCAATCCTTGTCGCTGACGCCGGAGAACGTCAACGTGGTTTCCGCTTTTTTGTCGCTGCCGCTGCTTTCGGATTTGTAACCGACATGTACGTTCTTCGCTTCGAAATAATGGCGGAGCCCTTCGGCAACTTCCATTTTCTTTTTGAAGCCGGCGCTGCAGGAGGCGAGCAGTACGACAACGGCCAGGACCAGGAGGAGCGGTTTTTTGTTCATGCGTTACAGGCGTGCTAAGATGGCTTTTTCGACTTCTTCGGAATTCCAGTTGTTCTCGATGCCGGGGATGCTCGCCATGACGTCCTGCATGATCGCGTCGTTGCGCCGGCCGCGTTCGAGGGCGGTGCTGTAGCGGATGTCGGGGCGATAGGTGACCATCGTGTATTGCGGGATCCACTTGTCGGGATGCTTTTCGCTGAACCACGCTTCGATCTTTTTCTGCAGCAGGAATTTCGGGTCGGCGGTTTTGTCGCGCATCTCGATGAAGTTGGCGAGCGCGAGATCGGCTACGGCGTCACCGTCGGGTTTGCGCAGCTGTTCGTATTCGGCGAAGATGGCGGGCCAGTTCTCGTTGTGCTTCGTGATGAGCTCGTCGAGCACGACACAATCTTCGAAGCCGCAGTTCATGCCCTGCCCGTAGAACGGAACGATGGCGTGCGCTGCGTCGCCGATGAGCGCGAGACGGTTGTCGAAGGTCCACGGAAATGTTTTCACCGTGACGAGCGACGACGTAGGGTTGTGGAAGAAATCGTCGATGAGCGTGGGCATGAGCGGCAGCGCATCGGGGAATACTTTTTCGAAGAAGGCTTTCACGTCTTCACGCGTCTGCAGCTTTTCGAACGACTGCTCACCTTTGAACGGCAGGAAGAGCGTGCAGGTAAATGTGCCGTCGATGTTCGGCAGCGCGATCATCATGAAGCTTTTTCGCGGCCAGATGTGCAGCGCGTTTTTCTCAATGAGAAATTCGCCGTTCGGCCCAGCGGGAATGACCAGCTCTTTGTAGCCGTGCTCGATGTAAAACTGCCGGTACTCGACACGATCGTGGCCGATCATGGAGCTGAGGCGTGCCGCGGAGAATGCACCGTCGGAGCCGAAGAAGAGGTCGCTGGTAACGGTGTGCTCTTTGCCGGTTTCTTCGTTGATGAAAGTGGCCGTTCCTTTTTTCGAATCGACGCCGGTGCATTTTTCGTTGAAATGCAGTGTGACGTTCGGAAGCGTTTCAGCGAGATCCATCAGCTTCATGTTGATGCCGCTGCGCGAAACGGAATTGATGAATTGTCCCTGCTTGCCGTACGGCTGGAAACCGGTGCTGCCGTCGGGATTGTGCAGGAAGCGTCCGTTCATCGGGATGGCGATCTTGCGGATCTCGTCGCCGATACCGATGCCGTCGAGGCCACGGAAGCCGCGGTCGCTCAAGGCGAGGTTGATGGATTTGCCGGCGCTGATTTTATTCTTGCGCATGTCCGAACGGCGTTCGTACACGTTGACGGTGTAGCCGCGTTTCGCGAGATAAATAGTAAGCAGGGAACCTACGAGGCCTGCGCCGATGACGGTAACGGATTTAGACATAACGGAAAAGTTGCTGCACAAAGAAAATCAATTCGCGCGAAGGAGACCATGATTTTTGTCGGATTGTGCGATAGCGCATTTGAAGTAAAAACGAATCGCCGCGATTTTCTAATTTTCGTGCCTGATGCAAACGATGAAACGCGCTCTCTTTTTCTTTTCGCTGCTGGTGCTGACGGCGGCTTTCGTGTCTTCCGGATTTTTCCGCTGGGACGTAACGCTGTGCGGTGATGCGAATGTCGATCGCGATAAAGTGCTGGAGATCGAGCAGGACCGTTTGCAGTATGCCGGCTTTTTTCACGGCGATTTCGATTTCGGCAACGATTCGCTTTCGTCATCTGCAGTCGTCGTGCATTTCCGGCTGCGCGATACGCTGCGTTTCAACCGCGAACGCATGAACCGCCTGCTGACGATGGAAGGAAGGTTGCGCATTTGCCGGACGATTCCTGCGAAGACGCTGCTTTCCTGCATTCTGAAAACGGATTCCGCGTATTACACCGACGTGCTCGACATGCGCATCGACAATCTCGCGATGGGCGACGGTTCACTGTTCACTTCGCCGCGTGATACGATGCGGTTGTTCACGATGCTGCACGTGCCGCTGCTCGACGGTTACGCGTATCCGAAAGCGTTGAGCGATTATGAAAGCTCATCGGTGCTCGGCTACAGCAAAGGCGAAGACACGGCGATGGTGAATGCGATCCTTCATTTGCCCGCGAGCCTGCAGGCGTTTCCGTCGTACGTGAAGCTCTGCTGGGAGCAGGTGCCGTCCGATCTCGCCTATCAACGCAACGGGAGCCGCAAGTGGTTTGCGCTGATTGCGGTCAACGCAGATTCTTCGGGCGTTTTCTCCCCGGGAAAAGTTTCGGTCAGCGGCCGGCAGCCGATCGATCTGCCGCAACAGGTGCTGGACATTCGCGTGAGCCCCGGGCAATTCGGCAACTGGAAATTAATGACGGCCGGCGGGCAGGAACTCGTGGCGCTTGTCGATGGAAATGTGCTGATGCGAAAAACGTTTACGGTTCCCGTCGGTGACGGCACATTCACACTCGACGGAATTTCCGGTGAAGAGCTGCCGCTTTATCGCGCGTTGCTTTCTTCGGAACCGTTGCCGCAGCCGCTGAAGATCTGCTCGGAAACGAAGCTGACGCATTAACGCGCCATCGCCTCTTTCAATCGCTCCCCGAATTTGTAAATGTCTTCGAACGAATTGTACAGCGGAACCGGCGCCAGGCGAATAACGTTCGGTTCGCGCCAGTCGGGGATCACGCCGTTATGCATGAGCGTATTGAAAAGATCACGGCCGTAACCGTGCGCCACCACGCTGAGCTGGCAACCGCGCAGGTTCCAGTCGCGCGGCGTGATGATCTCAAGCGCGTTGTTGTTGGCGGCGGAAATTTCATCGATGACGTATTCGAGAAAGCCGGAGAGCTTCACCGTTTTTTCGCGCAGCGCTTTCATGCCTACCTCATCGAAAATATCGAGTGCCGCATTGTGCGCCGCCATCGAGAAGACAGGAGCGTTGCTGAGCTGCCAGCCTTCTGCACCGGGAATCGGGTGGAAGCCTTTCTCCATTTTGAAGCGGCTGGTTTTATCGTGGCCCCACCATCCGGCGAAACGGATGAGGTTGCTCTCGGCGTAATTCTCGTGGATGAACGCGCCGGCCACGCTGCCCGGGCCGCTGTTGAGGTATTTGTACGAGCACCAGCAGGCGAAGTCGACGTTCCAGTCGTGCAGCGCGAGCGGGATGTTTCCTGCAGCGTGCGCGAGGTCGAATCCGGCATAAGCGCCGGCCTGGTGTGCAGCGGCGGTGATCTTCTCCATCTCGAACACCTGCCCGCTGTAATAATTCACGCCGCCGATGAATACGAGCGCCAGCTCATCTTTATGCGCGCGGATCGCATCGAGAATATCTTCCGTGCGTACGTTATGCTCGCCTTCGCGCGGACCAACTTCGATGATCGCATCTTCCGGATCGTAACCGTGAAAACGCACCTGCGATTCGACGGCGTACTGGTCGGAAGGAAATGCTTTTTGTTCTGTGAGGATCTTGTAGCGTTTGCCGCGCGGGCGATAGAACGACACCATCAGCAGGTGCACGTTTACCGTCAGCTGGTTCATCACGACAACTTCAATTGGTTTTGCGCCGACAATGCGCGCCGTTTTTTCCGTCAGGAGCTCGTGGTACGAAAACCACGGATGCTTCGCGTGAAAATGTCCTTCCACGCCGTGTGTCGCCCAATCGTCAAGCTCCTGGTTGATATACTGGCGGGTCGTTTTCGGCTGGAGCCCGAGCGAGTTGCCCGTGAAATAAAGAACATCTTCCCCGTTGAACTGCGGAAAGAAAAACCGTTCGCGGTACTTGCGAAGCGGATCCGCAGCATCCTGCTGGCGGGCGTAAGTGATGGAGTTGTCGTAATGCATAACGTGAGGCAAAGATACGGGAGTTGCGGAGTTGCGTGTTTCGGGTTTCGTGGTGCGTGGGAAAATTGTAGTTGGTTGGTTAGGTTGGTTAGGTTGGTAGAGTTGGTAGAGTTGGTTAGGTTGGTTAGGTTGGTTGAGTTGGTAGAGTTGGTTAGGTGGGTTGTCTCTGTGTATCTCTGTGCACAACCTCTGTGTTCCTCGGTGGTTAACAGCGTACCTCTCCTGCAACTACTGCAGCACCATTCGAACAACCTACACCCTCGCAACACGAAACACGCAACTCCCTGTAGCAATAATTTCCCCCGTTGTAGAAGCCCTTATTCGCGGGAAAAAAGTTCTTCGTTCCTTTTTCTTCGATAAGACCCTTCGAAAGCCGCGTCCTTGCTGAGCTGCAGCACCGCATCCTTTCGCTGGAACAGGTTTTGTTTTTATTCAACGGAAACAGAAACGTGTTGAACGAAAAACATTCCCATGAAAAAACTTTTGCTCTTCGCTATAAGTCTCGTTCCGCTGCAGGCGCTCTATGCCCAGACCGACGAGATCAAATGGAACATCGGCTTTCACGGCGGCCTCACCCAATACAACGGCGACCGTGGCCCGAATTTTTACACGCTGAACCAGGCCGCGTACGGCTTCGGCAGCATCTCCGTTTCGCGCTACCTCTCGCGCCATTTCGATGCGACGTTCTTTGGAACACGCGGCGAAATCGGCAACGTGCAGGCTTCGAGCGCATGGACAACGCCGGCCGATCTTGCAACCAATCATTTCCGTGCGCGCGTCAACACCGTCAACCTGGCATTGCGTTTTAATTTCGTCGGGCCCGAAGCGCCGGTGCGTCCTTACCTCTATGCAGGAGTCGGTGCGCTGCTGTTTGAAAAACGCTTCACCGTGCCCAAAGAACGCATCGATTTTGCATTGCCTTCCGCCGGCGCAGGATTGAATTTCCGTTTCGGCCCTGTCGTTTCCCTGCAGCTGCAGGAATCGTTTATGGTGCTCAGCACCGACGCCATCGACCGCACCATCCGCGGCAACAACGATGCGCTGCTCTTTCACACCGCCGGCCTCACGTTCAACATCGGTGAGCAGCCCGATGCAGACAAGGACGGCGTCACCGATAAAAAAGACATGTGCCCCGGAACGCCCGCCGGTGTGAAAGTCGACGTTTCCGGCTGCCCGCTCGACGCCGATAAAGACGGCACTGCTGATTACCTTGATCAATGTCCCGATGCCGCAGGTCCCGCCGCATTGCAGGGATGTCCTGATCGCGACAACGATGGCATTGCCGATCGCGAAGACCGTTGCCCCGATTCTCCCGGTGAAACACGCCAGCGCGGCTGTCCCGATTCCGATAAAGACGGTGTAGTCGATCTCGACGATCGTTGTCCCGGAACAAAAGCCGGTTATCGCATCGACACGACCGGCTGCCCGATCGACAGCGACAAAGACGGTATTGTGGATGAAGAAGACCGTTGCCCGAATGCTGCCGGTGCGCAGGCGCTGGGTGGTTGTCCCGATTCTGATAACGACGGCGTTTCCGATGCCGATGACCGTTGCCCGAAAGTTGCCGGCACAATGGCGAACCGCGGCTGCCCGGAAATTGCGAAGGAAGACGTGAAGAAGATCACGCTCATCGCCAGCAAAATTTTCTTCGAGACGAACAGCGCCAATTTGAAACCGGAATCGCTGGCGCAGCTTGACGCGCTCGTCGAGATCCTGAAAAAATACGACGGTGCCACGCTCATCATCGAAGGCCACACGGACAACGTGGGCGATGATCAATCCAACCAGGATCTTTCGCAGCGCCGCACCGATTCGGTGAAAGCGTACCTCATGTCGAAAGGCATTATGGAGTCGCGACTGATCGCCATCGGCTATGGCGAATCCCGTCCGATCGCGGACAACAAAACTGCCGCCGGCCGCGCGAAGAACCGTCGTGTAGAATTGAAAACTTCCTACGAAAAATAACAACCGCGGAACATTCCGTGGTTGAAGCGTCGCGATGCATCGCGACGCTTTCTTTTTATACGCCATAAGGACCGTATGATGCGCCACACGGCGATTCTTTTTCGCAATTTTGCATTCGCAAAAATTCAGCAGTATGAAGACCTCGCGTTCGGAGCAATTATTCGAAAAAGCCAAAAATTATTTTCCCGGCGGTGTGAATTCCCCGGTGCGTGCCTTCCGTTCGGTGGGCGGTACGCCGCTGTTCATTGCCAAAGGAAAAGGCAGCCATATCTGGGACGCCGACGGCAATGAATTCATCGACTACTGCTGCTCGTGGGGACCGCTCATCCTCGGCCATGCGCCTGCCGGTGTCGTGGAAGCGGTGAAAATTTCCGTGGAGAACGGCAGCTCGTTCGGCGCGCCGACAGAAGCGGAAAATCAATTGGCGGAGCTCATTCTCGCGAACAACCCGTTCATCGAAAAGATCCGCTTCGTCAGCTCCGGCACCGAAGCCGTCATGAGCGCGATCCGTCTCGCACGCGGCTTCACCGGCCGTAACAAGATCCTGAAATTCGAAGGCTGCTATCACGGTCACTCCGATGCGCTGCTGGTGAAAGCCGGCTCCGGCCTCGTCACGTTCGGCAACACCTCATCCGCCGGCGTGCCCGAAGCGTTCGTCAATGAAACCATCGTCGTTCCGCTGAACAATACGAAAGCCGTCGAAGAAGCGTTCGCACAATACGGCAGCGGGATCGCCTGCGTCATCATCGAGCCGATTCCCGCGAACAACGGATTGCTGCTGCAGGAGAAATCATACTTGCAATTCCTGCGCGACATCACGAAAAAACACGGGGCACTGCTCTTCTTCGATGAAGTCATCTCCGGCTTCCGTGTCGGTTTCACCGGCGCCGCAGGTTATTACGGCATCCAGCCCGACCTCGTCACGTACGGCAAGATCATCGGCGGCGGATTGCCCGTCGGTGCATACGGCGCATCGAAAGCGATCATGTCGAAAATTTCTCCCGAAGGCGACGTGTACCAGGCCGGAACACTCTCGGGAAATCCGGTTGCGATGGCGGCGGGAATGGCGCAGCTGAACGCCTGTCTCGCGAAAGGCTTTTACGAATCGCTGGAGAAAAAATGCAACCGCCTCGTCGATGGCATCCGCACACACGTCGCGAAGAAAAATTACGAAGTGAAACTCTTTTCCGTCGGCTCCATTTACTGGATCGCCTTCACGACGAAAGAAAAGGTCCAATCCGCAGAAGATATCGACGCGCAGAGCATGCAGCACTTCCGCAAGCTCTATCATTTCCTCCTCGAAAAAGGAATTTACCTCGGGCCGTCCGGCTACGAAGTCGGTTTCGTTTCCGCCGCGCATTCCGACGAAGAGATCGAAAGAACCATCGTCGCGTTCTGCGAAGGACTCGATTTCGTTTTCGCGAAGTAGTTGAAAATTTTCAGGAGCAGAAGCGTACGCAGCATTTACAAACGTTTGGTCGCGCTTTCCCTGCCCGACTGCGTCATTCAGGCGGGCGCTGTACTCCTCGGCATAGTAAAAAAGTAAACCTCGAAGGTCTCCCAGACCTTCGAGGTTTACTTTTTTACTACACCTCCGGGGTGCCGCTGCAATCGCGGCTAGTGTGAACCGACAGCAGTTTCTAAAAAAACGAAGAAAGGCGGTGTGCCGCTAATAACATCGCGCCCAGCAACAGGATCAATCCGTCGATCGTGAACGAGAAATAATATTCGTGCCGCTGCGGCGTGCTTTTGTAAATGAAAAACGAAGTGATCACGCACCACAGCGTATACGCCAGCGCTTCTGCGATCGTGCCTTCGTGCAGCAGGAGGATGAGCCACGTAATTCCCGCCGAAACGAACAGCGCGCCGATCGCCACGTTGATCGATCCCCGTATCCCGAGGATCGCAGGCAATGCTTTCAGCCGGCTCACGTCGTAATCGAAATCACGCACGTCGAACGGCACCGTCAGCGCAAAGATCAGCAGCCCGCACACCACCGACCACAGCAGGATCGGCAGCGTAAACCACGGATGTCCCTGCACATGCGCCGCCGCCGCCGGTAACAGCGCGCAGCTGATCCCCCACGTGATCGCGATGACGAAAATTTTTACGCCGGGAATTTCGCGCAAACGGATCCAGCCGTTTTTCGTCGGCACCACGCGGAACGCATAGGCAAACGACAACGCCGCCGGCACCAGCGCCACGATCTGCGAGCGCAAATACAGCCGCGACTACGACCAGGCAAATGCGCCCGCCGCAACCAGCGAGAGTGTCGTCAGCAGGATGCGGTTCTGCGTATTCCAGTGGTGACGGAGAAAACGTCGCTGGATGTTATTGTCGAAAGCCGAAGGAAGCCGCTGCAGGTTGTAGCCGAAAAAGGTTCCGCAGAAAACGAACACGAGCAGCTCGTGCCGCAGCTGCAGGTTGAAAAGATATTTCGTGGAGAGGGTGAGCGCTACCGCGCAGAACGCAATGTGGAAATTACCGAACAGGTAAAAATCAAGCAGCCACTTCGCAGGATGTTTTGAGCGCATTCCAACCCGGCTTTGGTTCAACGAAAAGGACAGACAAAGCTATCACAAAGCGCGCCAACGAAAACATTTACCCGCAGAAGAAAAGCGTTTACTTGTTCGCCGTGTAAACCGCCGACGCCGCGAATCCCGCCACCATGCCCGCGCCGCTCCAGAGCAGTGAACGGAACATGCGGTGCTTGCGCGCTTCCTTTTCGTAGCCGAGCACGTAGGTGTCGTACTTGATGTTGTCGGGGTTGGAAACGCTGCCCGGTTTGATCTTCACGCGGAAAGCCGTCGTCAATCCCGAATAGGCAAAAGCAGGGATCGGCGCAACGAAGCTCTGTGTCCAGCCGCCGGCGAATCCGGCCGCAAACGCACCGGCGAGCCACAGCGGGCAACGGTAATTGTTGCGGGCGTCGCGTTCGCCGTACATAAAGTAGCGCACTTCCTGCGGCGTAAAATAATTGCCGAAAAGCGTGTCCTGGCGATAGACAACCGTTTCCTGGCCGTTGCGGTACTTAATGGAAAACACCAGGTCGAGATCGATGAAATCCGCTTTGAATTCTTCGCTGCGTTTTTTCTTCACGAGGATCTTCAGCTGGTCATCGGTCGAATCTTTCACCACACCCGCAACAGTTTTGCCGCTCATCAGGTAAACGGTATCAAGCGGTTCCGCCGTCTGGGCAAAAGCAGGCAGGCCGGTGAGACAAAGCAGCAAAAGGAAGAGGAATCGCTTCATAAAGATGGGGTGGACCATACTTTTCAAAGATAAGAATAGCTTCGGATAAAGCGGGGCGGGGAGAAGCGGTGAGAGGCAGGCGGAGGATGCCGTGCGGAATGCAAGTGTATGCGAGGGTGACTGCGGATGCAAACGCACGTGCGTGTGTGCGCGCATGCAACTGCATGGGCAACCGCAACCGCATGCGCACGTGCAACCCGCATGGGCAACCGCATGCGCAGGTGCAACCCGCATGGGCAGTCGCGCGTGCGCATAAGACCCCAAAGGTTTTTAAAACCTTTGGGGTCTTATGCACTCATGCACTCGTGCATGAACCAACCAAACACACCCAAGCGCGAAACAAACACATCTACGCACGAATCCCCCCCCAAAAAAAACGCGAAACGAAAACCTTCCACTGCGCCAGAAGCACGCACTTTCTGCTCAAAAAGAAAACACTCCTCTACGCGAAGTGGCCCTCCGTCTTCCTTTCCGGCAACCTCATCGTCAAACCCCGTTCAACCTGCCGGATTGTGGATGAGCAGTGGAAATCCCGCGGAACAGGCAGCGTGATTTCTGCTTATCTTTGGCCACCTTTTCCGGGAACCCCGGACGATGCAGGCAGGAGAAGGAGCCCTTCCAACACACCACTTGCCGCCCTGTGGGTTCGCAGTAAGAACTTCACACTCCACCACTAATGTCAACCGACAAATTTTCCCGTCGCCACATCGGTCCCTCCGCCAGCGACACCCAGGAAATGCTTCGCGCAGTAGGCGTTTCTTCACTCGACGAACTCATCGGACAGGTCATCCCTGCGGGCATCCGCCTGAAGAAGCCGCTCAACCTTCCCGCCGGCCTCAGCGAATACGATTATCTCCGCGCCCTCGAAAGCACCGCCGCGAAAAATAAAGTCTTCCGTTCCTGCATCGGGCTCGGCTACTACGGCACCATTGTTCCGCCCGTCATCCAGCGCAACATCCTGGAGAACCCGGGCTGGTACACCGCCTACACGCCTTACCAGGCCGAGATCGCACAGGGCCGCCTCGAAGCGCTCCTGAACTTCCAGACCATGGTCATGGACCTCACCGCCATGCCGATGGCCAACGCTTCCCTCCTCGACGAAGCGACCGCCGCTGCAGAAGCGATGACGATGCTTTACAACAACCGCAGCCGCGACGCCGTCAAGCGCAACGCCAATAAATTCTTCGTCTCCGAAGCCTGTTTCCCGCAGACCATCGACCTGCTCCGCACCCGTTCCGCACCGCTGGACATCGAGCTCGTTATCGGCGACCACACGAAATTCGAATTCAACGAAGCGATCTTCGGTGCGCTCCTGCAGTATCCCGACATCAACGGCGAGGTCAGCGATTACAAAGCGTTTGCTGATGCCGCACATGCCGCAGGCGCAGGCGTTGCCGTCGCTACCGATCTTCTCGCGCTGGCATTGCTCACGCCCCCGGGCGAATGGGGCGCTGACGTCGTGTTCGGCAATTCACAGCGCTTCGGCGTTCCGATGGGTTACGGCGGTCCTCACGCAGCGTTCTTCGCAGCGCGTGAAGAGTACAAACGCGTGATGCCCGGTCGTATCATCGGCGTATCCATCGACAGCCACGGCAAACCGGCGCTGCGCATGGCGCTCCAGACCCGCGAGCAGCACATCAAGCGCGACAAAGCAACGTCGAACATCTGCACCGCGCAGGCATTGCTGGCCATCATGGCAAGCATGTACGCCGTTTATCACGGCCCCGCAGGCATTCGCGCCATCGCGGAAGAAGTGCATGCCAATACCTGCACGCTTGCTGCCGCGCTCGAAAAAGCAGGACTGAAGCGCATCAACAAAACCTACTTCGATACCGTTTCTTTCCAGGTTGCCGACACCAACAAAATCTGCGCAGCTGCAGAAGCGAAACAGATCAACTTCCGTTACGGCAACGGCACGGTGCACATCAGCATCGACCAGGCCATCCGCCCGGAAGACCTGCGCGATATACTCAGCGTATTCGGTGCGGAAGGCGGCGCGAAAGCGTCTTCCCCGATCAGCGGCGCATTCAAACGCAGCAGCAACTACCTCACGCATCCCGTATTCAACACCTATCATTCGGAAACGGAGATGATGCGTTACATCAAGAAGCTCGAGAATAAAGATCTTTCCCTCGTGCACTCGATGATCTCGCTCGGCTCCTGCACGATGAAGCTGAATGCCGCTTCCGAGCTCATGCCGATCACCTGGCCGCAGTTCGCGAACATGCACCCGTTCGTTCCCGCAGAACAGGCGGAAGGCTATCGCATCGTCATTGACGAATTGAACGCAGCGCTCAGCGAGATCACCGGTTTCGCAGCGATGTCGTTCCAGCCGAACTCCGGCGCGCAGGGCGAATACGCAGGCCTCATGGTCATCCGCGCGTACCACAGGAGCCGCGGCGACAACCACCGCACGGTAGCGCTCATTCCTTCTTCCGCGCACGGCACCAATCCTGCTTCGGCAGCCATGGCCGGTATGGATATCGTCGTCGTAAAAGCCGATGAAAAAGGCAACATCGACGTCGCTGATCTTCGCGCGAAAGCAGAACAGCACAAAGACAAGCTCTCCTGCCTGATGGTGACGTACCCGTCGACGCACGGCATCTACGAAGAATCCATCATGGAGATCACGTCCATCATTCACGCGAACGGCGGACAGGTCTACATGGACGGCGCGAACATGAATGCGCAGGTCGGACTCACGAGCCCGGGCAACATCGGCGCTGACGTTTGCCACCTCAACCTCCACAAAACGTTTGCAATTCCGCACGGCGGCGGCGGTCCCGGCATGGGCCCCATCGGCGTAGCGAAACACCTCGTTCCGTTCCTGCCTTCACACCCGGTAATCAAAACCGGCGGCGAGCAGGGCATTCACGCGGTTTCCGCAGCACCGTACGGCAGCGCACTCATCCTGCTGATCTCTTACGGCTACATCAAGATGCTCGGCGCGGAAGGACTGACGGATTCCACCAAAATGGCGATCCTCAACGCGAATTACATCAAGGAGCAGCTGAAAGGTCATTACGAAACGCTGTACACGAACACGAACGGACGTGTAGCGCACGAAATGATCCTCGAGTGCGCCGACTTCAAACGCACCGCGAAAGTGGAAGTAGCCGACATGGCGAAACGTCTCATGGACTACGGTTTCCACGCGCCGACGGTAGCGTTCCCCGTGCACGACACGCTGATGGTGGAGCCCACCGAAAGCGAACCGAAAGCCGAGCTCGATCGTTTCTGCGAAGCGATGATCGCCATTCGCAACGAGATCGCCGAGATTGCAGACGGAAAAGCGGACGTGAACGACAACGTGCTGAAGAATTCGCCGCACACGGCCGAGAGCGTCATCAGCAGCGACTGGAAGCACGGTTATTCGCGCGAGAAAGCCGTCTACCCGCTGAG